>NZ_JAAVUO010000026.1:0-52860 GCF_012163165.1 Natronococcus sp. JC468 | reverse complement strand
GATGACCTCATGACCGAGATCGACCATCTCTTCGTTCACTCAACAACCGAGGCTAGCGTGCAAAGCTGAGTCCTCAGTTGGAGTGACGGGAGGGTCGACGGCAACCAAGGTGGTCGTTCTCGAGGGGCCTGGCGATGTCCGAACCCGTCGCGACCCCCGGCGAGGAGACACATCCGCCCGCCCCCGAGCGACGCGGCCGCGGGACGACCCACAAGCGGGCGGAGGCGCGGTCGTAATGTGCGGTATCATCGGATACGCGAGCGCCCGGGACGACCGCCCCGTCCTCGAGGTCCTCTCGAACGGGCTCTCGCGGCTCGAGTACCGCGGCTACGACTCGGCGGGGGTCGCCCTCGCCGCGCCCGAGGTGTCGGTCTACAAGCGCGAGGGCGAAGTCGCAGCCCTCGAGGAACTGCTTCCCGACGCGCCCGTCGACGCGCTGGCGGGGATCGGCCACACCCGCTGGAGCACCCACGGCCCCCCGACCGACGAGAACGCCCACCCCCACACCGACTGCCGCGACCGCGTCGCCGTCGTCCACAACGGGATCGTCGAGAACTACCGGGAACTGCGCGCGGAACTCGAGGCGGCGGGCCACGCCTTCGACAGCGAGACCGACACCGAGGTCATCCCGCACCTGATCGGGGCGGCCCTCGCGGGCGGCGCCGACGCCGACGCCGCGTTCCGCCGGGCGATCGACCGCCTCGAGGGGAGCTACGCCGTGGCCGCGGTGTTTCGGGACCGCGAGGAGGTGTACGCGACGCGACACCGATCCCCGCTCGTGCTCGGCGTCGACGACCGCTGCGCGCTGCTGGCCAGCGACGTCCCCGCGTTCCTCGAGTACACCGACGAGGTCGTCTACCTCGAGGACGGCCAGTTCGCGACGATCGGACCGACCGGGGTCGAGGTGCGGGACCGACGGGGCGCGCCCGTCGACGTCTCGGTCGAGACCGTCGACTGGAACCTCGAGGACGCGGGCAAGAGCGGCTACGAGCACTACACGCTCAAGGAGATCCACGAACAGCCCCGCGCGGTGCGCCAGTGTCTCCGCGGCCGCCCGCAACCGTTCGAGGGGTCGATCTCGATCGAGGACCTCGAGGACGTCCCCCGGCCGACCGAGGTGCAGTTCGCGGCCTGCGGAACGTCGTACCACGCGTCGCTGTACGCCGCCCGGCTGTTCCGCGAGCGCGGCGTTCGCGCGACGGCCTTCCTCGCGAGCGAGTACGACGCCGCGGCGGTGCCGACCGACGAGGGGACGCTCGTCGTCGGCGTCACCCAGAGCGGCGAGACCGCCGACACCCTGCGCGCGCTCCGGACCGCGAACGCGGTCGGCGCGCGGACCCTCGCCGTGACCAACGTCGTCGGAAGTTCGGCGGCCCGCGAGACCGACCGCGTGATGTACGTCCGCGCGGGGCCGGAGATCGGCGTCGCCGCGACGAAGACGTTCACCTCCCAGCAGGTCGCCCTGGCAATGCTCTCGAGCGCGCTCACCGGCGACCGCTCCGGGGAGTTCGTCGCAGCGCTTCGGGCGCTGCCAGACCGGATCCAGTCAATCCTCGACGACTCCCGCGCGAGGGAGATCGCCGCAGAGTACGTCGGCTCGGACGCGTACTTCTTCGTCGGCCGCGGGCTGGCGCACCCGGTGGCGCTCGAGGGCGCGCTGAAGACGAAAGAGCTCACCTACGAGCACGCCGAGGGGTTCGCCGCGGGCGAGCTCAAACACGGGCCGCTGGCGCTCGTGACCCCGGAGACGCCGGTGATCGCGCTGGTGAGCGGGCGGGCGAACACCGAGCGGATGCTCGGAACGATCACGGAGGTCCGAGCTCGCGGGGCGCCGGTCGTCGCCGTCACCGACGACCCCGAGTCGGTCGAACGCCGCGTCGATCGCGTCCTCCGGGTGCCCGAGACCCACTGGCGGTTCTTCCCGATCCTGGCGAACGTCCAGCTCCAGCTGCTCGCCTACTGGGTCGCCAACGGCCTCGGGCGGTCGATCGACAAGCCGCGCAACCTCGCGAAGAGCGTCACCGTCGAGTGATCGGACTACTCCGCGGCGTCCTCGTCGACGCTCGCGTACCGGCGGAGCCACTCGAGGCCCAGCGCGCCGCCGACGACGCCGACGCCCGCCGTGAAGCCGGGCATCCCGTCGGCGTCGGCAGCGGCGGTCTCGGCGTCCTCGCCGCCCTGACCGGTCGCGGAGCTGTTCTCGTCGACGCCCCGCGGGTCGTCGCTCGAGCCGTCGGCCGTCGATCCGTCGCTTCCGTCGTCGGTCCCGCCGGCGCCGTCGTCGGTCGCGTTCGCGTCGTCCCCCGCCTCCTCGCCGGCGTAGCCGTCGTCCGCGCCGTCGACGGTCCCGTCGGTTCCGGGGTTATCGCCGTCGTCCGGTTCGTCCTCGCTCGACCCCTCGGCGTCGGATTCGCCCGTCGCCTCGTCGGCGGCACCGTCGCTCGAGGCGTCGTCGGACGAGTCGGTCCCGTCGGATTCGTTTCCGTCCTCGAGGTCCCCGTCCCCAGCGTCGCCGCTCGCGTTTTCGTCGTCGGTCTCGGCCGCCGTCTCGTCGGGTTCGGAATCGACCTCGTCGCTCCCGATGTCGCTCTCCTCCGGCTCATCCCCGGAGTCGCCGGCATCGTCAGCCTCGGCGTCCGATTCGTTCCCCGCGTCGCCGCTCGACCGCTCCTCGGCGCCGTCGTCGGGATCGTCCTCGGCGTCGTCGGTCGACGTCTCGTCCGCTCCGGACTCGTCGCCGTCCGCGCCCTCCTCGGACTCGTCTCCATCCGCGCCCTCCTCGGACTCGTCTCCGTCGTTCGCGGCGCCGTCGCCCGTCCGAATCGCCATCAGCCGCTCGCTTCCCTCCTCGTCGCTCGCCGAGACGTAGATCGTCTCCTCGCTCGCGGCGTACCGCTCCGACAGGTCGGCGACGTCGACGTCGGCGTGGGTGAACGTCCACCGTTCGGACCCGTCCTCGAGGTCGAACCCGTACAGCGCGTTCACGGTCTCGTCGCCCGGGTAGTAGGGGACGACGACCGTCTCGCCGACGATCACGGGTCGGCGCCAGGCGTCGGTGCCGCCGCGCTCGCGCCACCGCTCGGGCTCCCCGTGGTCGGCGCTCGAGATCCCGTGGCAGTCGGTCGCGACCCGCGTCTCGTCGGTCATCGCCGGGGGGGGAACCTGACCGTGAGCCGCTCGAGTTCCGCGCCCGTCTCGGCGTCGAGCACGGGGTGGGTCTCCCCGTCGCCGATCGAACCCGTGTAGACTCGATCCCCGACCGCCATCACGTAGCCGTGGGGGGCCCACCGCCAGGGCTCCCAGTAGGTCCACCGCGTCTCGCCGGTGGTCGCCTCGAGCGCGGCGAAACCCGCGGTGCCGTCGTACCCGGTTCCCTCGCCGACGGCCGCGTAGACGGCTCCGTTCGCGACCGCGACGGGCAGGGACGCGAACCCGACGTCGGCGTCGTCGACGTCGACGTTCGCGGCCGACCGTTCGAGGGCGACCCGCTCCCGGCGCCAGGCCGTCGAGCCGTCGGCGGCGTCGACCGCGAGCAACTCGCCGTCCGCGACGACGTAGACCACGCCGTCGACGACCGTCGGCGCCGTCGCCGTCCCCTCGAGGGGGATCGTCCATCGCGAGTCGCCGCTGGCGGCCTCGAGCGCCGTGAGCTGCCCGCCGCCGACGTAGACGGTGTCGCCGGCGACGGCCGGGGTTCCGGCGGCGTCGATCCCGTCGACCGTCCACCGCACCGAACCGTCCGCGGCGTCGACGGCGTGGACCTCGTTTCCGGTCCGGAGGTAGACCGCGCCGTCGACGACAGCGAGGTCACCCGTCCGGTCGTAGGTCCAGGCGATCCCCTCTGGTTCCGGGAACGGTCCCTCCGCGGGGACGAACGCGGTGTTGCCCGCGTTTCCGCGGGCGGACGACCACCCGCGTTCCTCCCCCGCGGTCGCTGCCTCGACGTTCGCTGTCGTCGCGTCCGCCCCTGCGGTTCCGACGGAGGCCAGCGTTGCCCCCGTCGCGAGCGCTACACCGGTCGACAGAACGGATCGACGGCGCCAGTGTGCCATGTTCCCTCGTTCCTCGAGAGGGGCATTGCTATCCGGTTGCTATCGGCGAATTTGTTCTATACACAACTGTTATAAACAATTGTATCGTCCAGTATTGACTCAATATATTCTCGACCGTACCGAACCCGGGACTCGGCACCTGCAGCGCCGTCGGTTGGCTTCGGAGATAGTAACCGACGACTAACTGGCCGAAAAAATCGGGGTCCGAGCGCCGATCGGAGTCGCTCGTCGACGCCGGGCTCGCACGGCTCCCGTCGCGAGCGGCTACGCCGTTCGGTTCGGGTCGAGTCGGCGCTCGACCGCCTCGCTGACGCGCTCGAGCACCGCGGGGTCGTCGCTGGGGCGGCCGACGCTGACCGCGTCGGCGCCGTGGGCGGCGTACTCCCGGACCGTCTCGTCGCCGCGGACGCCGTTGTTCGCGATCACGTACAGGTCGGTCGCCGCGGCGACCTCGGCGATCACCGACTCGGTGTCCATCGCGTCGACGTGGACGAACGAGGCGCCCGCGCCCTCGAGGGCGGCCGCGAGGGCGGGCAGGTCGACCCCCTGGACCTCGGCGCGAACCTTGACTCCGACGACGGCGCCCGTCTCAGCCGCGCGGGCGACGTACTCCGCGAGTCGATCGGCGTCGCACAACAGGGTCTCGCCACAGCCGACGGCGCAGAGCTCGTCCTGGCGACAGTGGGCGTTGATCTCGAGGACGGCGCCCCGATCCCGACAGACCCGCGCCGCCTCGACGGCCGGTTCGGGGGTCGCGCTGCGGACGTTGAAGCCCGGGCGGATCGGGACGTCCTCGAGGGCGGCCAGCTGCGCGTCAATGAACGCGAACGGGTCTGCGGGGAGGAACTCGTTGCGATCCCGGTCGCGGACCATCTCCCGGGCGGCGGCCCTCGACTCCGAGTCGAGGGCGATCCCGCCGAGGACGGCGGCGCCCGCGTAGTCGGCGCCGGCGCGGGCCCAGTCGGCGTCGGCCTCGCCGCTGAGACTCGCCAGCGCGAGCGGCGGTTCGAACATCTCAGCGCACCCGCTCGAGGGCGTCCCCGACCGCGCCGAGGACGCGCTCGGCGTCGCTCGGGTCGTCGATTCGGATGTCGGTCCGGATCGTCGGCGCCTCGAGGCTCGTCCCGTCGTCCTCGTCGAGCACGAACGCGTCGGCGAAGGGGTAGGCTTCGGCCAGGCCCGCGGTGCCGGGCTCGTAGCCGACGGCGTCCATCAGCTCCGCGGCGGGCCCCGAGAACGCCTCGTTCCCGAGGAACGGCGAGACGGCGACGACGGTCGTCTCCGCGAGCGCGTCGGCGATTCCCGGGACGGCCAGCATCGGCCCGACGCTGGTGACGGGGTTCGAGGGCCCGACGACGACGGGCTCGGACAGCGCCTCGAGCACGCCGGGGGCGGGGTCGGCGTCCTCGGCGCCGCGGAACTCGACGGTCTCGACGGTCGGCTCGCCGCGCTCGGCGACCCAGTACTCCTGGAAGTGCATCGGCCCGTCGGGGGTGTGGACGACGCTCGCGACGGGATCGTCGCTCATCGGCAGGAGCTCGAACTCGAGGTCGAACGCGTCGGCGAGGGTTTCGGTCGCCTCGCTCAAGCTGTGGCCCCGATCGAGGAGGCTCGTCCGGGTGATATGGACCGCGCGGTCGCGGTCGCCGATCGTCATGAACTCCGCGATCCCCGAAAAGCGCCGCCAGTTCGCGAGCTCTCGGCCCGCGGTCTGTCTCTCGTCGGCGAGGTACTGCGGGCCTGTCGGCAGCGCCGCGGCGTCGGCCAGCGCGAACAGCTCGGCGTTGGTCTCGTGGGTGTCGCCCTCGATTCCCCACCACGTCTTGCGGTCGAGGACGTCCCCGCCCTGGAAGAGGACGGTGTCGACGTCCGGCGAGACGAACAATCCCCCGAGTTCGATGTCGTCGCCCGTGTTAGCGACGACGGTCGTCTCGGCCGGCGTGAACGCGGTCCCGAGGCCGTCGAGCAGCTTCGGCGTCCCGGTGCCGCCGGAGAGAAACGTGACCATACGCGGGAGTCTCGAGCGAGGGCGCCTAATGCGTTGCGACCCCGCGTGGCCAGGGAGATGAGGGTAGCGTCGATCAGCTCACAGACCCTCGCTGCGAGAATGGTACGTACAGGCTATCCACTGACCGCGACGACTACGCCAACAATCATACATAATGCACCCAACCCCCGAAAGAAAATCCGCCCAGCACCGAGCAAAGAATCGTCTTTGAGCATCCCGAGGAACCAAAAACGGAGTGTTTTCTCAGGCCAAAGGAAGCCTGCGAAGCCAACAATAAATAATAGCATCCCAGCGATAGTATTCATGTATAATTTATATTTATATAGATATATAAATCTGTCTTCACTCTATTCGCACTGCAGACTTATCGGCGGCTGTTCCTTACTGACCAACTGAGTCATCGAACTCGAGCGCGTCGCTACCGGTTCCAGGCCGCCTCGTCGGGGTCGACCAGCCGCTCGCCGCGGTCGAGGTCGGCGATGCGCTCGAGCTCGTCGTCGGTCAGCTCGAGCTCGAGGGCCGAATAGTTCTCGCGGATGTGCTCGTCGGTCCCCTTCGGGATCGGGACGACGCCCTCCCGCCCGTAGTGCCAGGCCAGCGCGACCTGTACGGGAGTCGCGTCGTGGGCGTCGGCGATCTCCCGTAGCTCGTCGATCTCGTTGACCTCGGCCTTCGCGATGGGGCAGTACGCGACGGTCGTCATGTTCCGCTCGCGCGCGAACGAAACGAGGTCGTCCTGCTGGAGCCGCGGATGGAGCTCGACCTGGTTGGCCAGCAGGGGCGCCTCGAGGATCCCGATCACCTCCTCGAGCAGGTCGTGCGTGAAATTGCTGACGCCGACGTGGTCGGTCCAGCCGCGGTCGCGAACCTCGTCGAACGCCGGCAGGGTGTCCTCGGGGTCGTAGGCATCGGTCGACCAGTGGACGTACAGCAGGTCGACCGACTCGACGCCCAGGCGCTCGAGGCTCTCCGCGGTCGTCTCGATCACGTCCTCGCGCGCGAGGTTCTTGGGGTGGACCTTCGTCGCGAGAAAGACGTCCTCGCGTGGCACGTCGCTCTCCTCGAGCGCGCGGCCCACGGCTCGCTCGTTGTCGTACATCTGTGCCGTGTCGAGATGGCGGTAGCCGGCCTCGAGTGCGGTCAGGACGGCGTCGGTACAGGCTTCGCCCTCGTGACCCGAGGTACCGAGTCCGGGCTGTGGGATCTCCGTCGGTGGCATGGGGAGTGTTACATCGACCCGCCACTCGGGGATGCGGAAAGCGGCAAGGGGGACTGCCCGATCGTGGCGTCGCGTTCGGGCTACAGAACCGCGGCTCAGGGCACCTTGATGTAGCCGTACCCCTCTGCCTGGCGCTTGGCGATCTCGCCGACCCCGGAGGGGACGACGGTCACCGGCTCGAGGAGTTCGGACTCGTCGATCCCGTACCCCTCGAGGGAGTTCTCGCAGCCGTTGAACTCGACGCCGTCCTCGGCGAGAGCGCGGATGCGATCGGCGTACTCCGTCTCGCCCTCGACGTAGACCCAGATCGCGGCGCTGTTGACGACGAACTGAACCGCGTCGTTGTCGGTCGTCTCGTCGGCCAGCAGGTTCTCCAGGTTGCTCAGCGCCCGGTCGTGATCGGCCTCGTCGCCGCTGGTCAGGTGCAGGATCGTTCGGATCGGCGTCTCCTCGTCACCGTCGGCCGTCTCCTCGCCATCGGTCGTCTCCTGGTCGCTCTCTTCGGCGGTCGATTCGGCGTCGTCCTCGTCGTCGCCGCTCGCGCGCCCGACCGCGTAGCCGCCGGCGGTTCCGACCGCGACCACCGACCCGGTTCCCGCGAGGTAGCGTCGTCGGTTCATACGCGAGAGTACACGTGCGGTGATAAAAGCGTTTCAGGTGAGAGTCATCGAATCGTATAAGTCCGGAGAGGTAACGCCCTACTGATCGACGATCCAGTCGGCGAAACTCCCCTCGAGTAAGGTCTCGGACTGGTTGGCGACGTAGGTCTGCTGCATCGACTCGATCGCCTCGGCGAGGTCGGCGCCGTCCTCGAGTTCGGCGCGAACCCGTTCGCGCTTCCAGCTGGCCGGCGTGGTGTTCTGACGGACGCGCCGACGGAGCGGGTAGAGGTACTTCGCTGCCTCCTCCTCGGTGAGCCCGCGGTTCGTGAGCCCGTCCTCGGCGTGGGCCAGCAGGTCCTCATAGAGTTCGAGGCGGTCGGTCGTCTCCTTGCCGTCGTTGGTGATCCAGGTCAGCTCGGCGTCGAACCCCTCGCGCATCGCGGCGTAGAAGTTCTCGCGGGCGACCTCCCAGTCGAGTTCGACGACCGGGTGCTCGAGTCGGGTCAGGCTCTCGAGCAGGCCGGCGAAGGCCGCGAGGAAGGCGATCGAATCTCTGACCGTGGGCTGGGCGGCGACGGGACGGAACTCGATTCGGGCGTTGGCGGCCGAACGGGTCGGCCCGCCGAAGACGGGGCGGACCCACCGCCAGTAGGTGCCGTGCTTGCGCCGGAAGTGTGAGAAGCCGTCGTCGAAGCGCTCACCGGCCTTGACGGGCATCGGGACGATGGTGTCGTCGGCGGCGACGCGGTCGATCGCCTCGTCGACGCTCGCTAAGTCCTTCGGGAACCGGACCTTCCCCTCTCCCGTCGAGGGATCGTTGAGCACCGTCTCGAAGACGCTGATCCGGTGTTCCATCCAGCCGTCGGCGAGGACCTCCTCGGCCGTCGCCGACTCGTCGTACAGATCCGGCGGGAAAAACGGCGAGTTGACCCCCAGCGCGAGCAGCGGGCCGGCGACGCGCAGCGCGTAGTTGAAGTAGATCGGCAGGTCGGAGGCGTGGGCCACCTGGTAGTGGGGCTGGATCGAGGTGATCAGGCTCTCGGGCATGACGGTGTCCGCCTGCAGGGAGACGTGGGGGGCCTCGATGCGCATCCCCGCGGTGTCGGCCCCGCTGGTGTTGGCCATCGCGTGGTAGCGACCCGAATCGCTCATGTTCGTCGCGACGCGGATCGTTCGCTCGGTGCCGTCGGGATCCGTGATCGTCTGCTCGATGCTGTCGGTGAGGTAGGTCGCCGCGTTCTCGCCTTCCGGCGGTATCGTCCACAGCGAGTCGCTCACCAGTCGCATTCCCTCGGACCGAGTAACCCGCAGCGCGGTCTGCAGCCGCGCCTTGATCTCGGCTTCCTGGGCGACCAGCCCGTACGCGCTCAGGGGCTGGGGGCTGGTCGTCATCTCGGCGTTGTGCAGCCCCAGTTCCTTCTCGAAGCCGATCAGCTCGAGCAGCCGTCGGGGGACCCGCCGCAGCGTGCAGTCGTCGGCCTTGACCGCGTAGAACTCGTACTCGAAGCCGACGATCGCCTGCGGGTTGTCGAACGCGCCCTCCTCGACGGCCTCCTTGATCACCTCGGCGTCGGCCTCGGCTCGGTCGCGAAACTCGTCGGCGTCGACGGACAGCACGTCCGCGACCCGCGCCGCGAGCTCCGCCTCTCCTGATGACATACACCCGTGTCCGCGCCCGACTGTCTTGAAAGCACGCCCTCGAGTCGTGCCGGCGACGCCACGCGGTCTCCGAACCGTTTTACACCCGCCGACGGCTACACTCCCCCGATGGAGTTCGCCACGTTCGCCGACCGCGCCGCCGCGATCGAAGCCGAGCCCGCGGACCTCGAGATCGTCGCCCGCGTCGCGACCCTGCTCGAGGACGCGGCCGACGGGGACGGGGGCCGGACCGTCGCGGTCGTCGCCCGCTACGTCCAGGGGCGGGTCTTCCCCGCCTGGACCTCGAGAACGCTCGATATCGGACCCAGCGCCTGCTACGAGGCGATCGCCCGCGCGGCGGGAACGAACGTCTCTCCCGACGACGTCGAGGACCGCCTCGCCGAGGTCGGCGAGATCGGCGACGTGGCCGCGAGCTACGACTTCGGCGGTCAGCGGGGGCTGGGCGCGTTCGCGGGCGGCGGTAGCGGCGACGCGAACGGGGACGATCTCACGGTCCTGGAGATCGACGACACCTTGCGCGAGCTCGCGGCCGCCGAGGGATCGGGCAGCCAGGACCGCAAAGTCGACCTGCTCTTTGGCCTGTTCAATCGGTGTTCGAGCGACGAGGCGCGGTATCTCGCCCGCCTCGTCCTCTCGGAGATGCGCATCGGCGTCGGCGAGGGGACAGTGCGGGACGCGATCGGCGAGGCGTTCGCGGTCCCCATCGAGGACGTCGAGCGCGCGTTGCAGGTCTCGAACGACTACGGCGAGGTCGCCCGCGTCGCCCTCGAGGACGGAAGCGAGGGCCTCGAGGCGATGACCCTCGAGGTCGGCCGCCCCGTTCAGGCGATGCTCGCCCAGGCCGGCACCGTCGCGGACGCGCTCGAGGACTGGGAGGAGGCCGGCGTCGAATGGAAGTACGACGGTGCCAGGGTGCAACTGCACCACGATCCGGGCGGCGTAGCGGTCGACGACGCAAACGCGACCGTCGCCGACGAGTCCGCGGGCGAAACGCGGGTCTTCTCGAGAAACATGGAGGACGTCACCGACGCGCTCCCGGAGGTCGTCGAGTTCGCCGACGACCACCTCGCCGAACCCGTCATCCTCGACGGCGAGGTCGTCGCGATCGACGACGGCGGCGCCCCGCTGCCGTTCCAGGAGGCGCTCAAGCGCTTCCGGCGCAAACACGACGTCGCGAGGGCCCGCGAGGACGTCGCGGTGCGGCCCGTCTTCTTCGACAGTCTCCACGTCGACGGCGAGGACCTGCTCGAGGAGCCGCTGTCGACCCGCCACGAGCGCCTCGAGGCCGTCCTCCGCGAGGATTCCGAGCGGGAGCCCGACGAGGTCGAGGGGCTGTCCCTGCTGTGGCGCACCGACGATCCCGACGAGATCGAACGGATCGACGCCGAGGCCCTCGAGGCGGGCCACGAGGGGATCATGCTCAAAGACCCCGACTCGACGTACTCGCCGGGCCGTCGCGGGAAACACTGGCGCAAACGCAAGCCGGACGTCGAGACGCTCGATTGCGTCGTGACGGGCGCCGAGTGGGGCGAAGGGCGTCGCGCGACGTTCCTGGGGACGTTCGAACTCTCGGTGCGGGACGGGGACGCGCTCGAGACGGTCGGCAAGGTCGCGACCGGGATCACGGACGAGACGCTCGCGGAGCTGACCGAGCTGCTCGAGCCCCACGTCGCGAGCGAGGACGGAACGTGCGTCGAGCTCGAGCCCGCGGTCGTCTTCGAGGTCGGCTACGAGGAGATCCAGACCTCGCCGACGTACTCGTCGGGCTACGCCCTGCGATTCCCGCGGTTCGTCGGCGTGCGCTCGGACAAGGATCCCGCCGACGCCGACACCGTGGAGCGACTCGAGCGGCTCCAGGAGTGACCTCGGTCCGCGCGCCGGGAGGGCCGCGGACCGCGGCGGGTTCCGGACGGGGCGGCTCCGAGATCACCCGAGAACGGACCGCAGCCAGGGATGGCGCTGGACGACGTCGAGTCGCTCGAGGTACGCGTCCGCTCCGAACACTCGCCCGGCGCTGAACGCGGCGACGCTGAGGACGACGATCAGGTACTCGAACTCTCGAGTGACGACCACGCCGCTGGAGACGGTCCAGTTGCCGAGGTACACCATTCCCATCATGAAGGCACCCCACGCCGCCGCGAGTCGAGTGAACGCGCCGACGAGCAGCCCCAGACCGACGAGCAGTTCCCCCCACGGGATGGCGACGTTCACAAACTCGACCGCCAGCGGCGTCGCGCTCATCCAGTCGAACACACCCGCGGCCGGACTTCCCGCCGATGCAGCCCCCGAGAGGTACCCCCCGGCGTCGAACGGGTCGGCGGCGGTGAGCTTCTCCCAGCCGGCGATGAAGAACACGTATCCAATCAACAACCTGAGAATAACGGCGAACAGCGACCTTATCGTATCTGTACGCAAGTTGATCTCAGAGTCGTCGATCCTACTCCCGAATCGAATTTGGCTCATCGAAGCGCCGTATCCGCCGGATAAACATAAATTCGGCCATTTCGATTCGAGCCGTACGGGAGGGGATATGACTCATTCTATACGGTTTTATTATAGTAATCTATCTAGATATGATATCTAATTTTTGTAAGCCGAGATAACCATTGAATCAGTCGATCGAGGAAAAGATATTCCGCGCTACCGGCGAGCAGGTCGGTGCGCTCGAGCGCCACCGTCGGCGCGCGGACCGCGAATTCGCGGGGCGATCGTCGGCCTCTCGGGGACGTGATCGTCGCTCGAGGCGCCGCGGGGACGCGGCGCTATCGCTCTCGAAGTCGAAGGACGGAAGACGTACGGCGGAAACGCGCTTACCCGAAGTTCTCGATCAGCGCCTCGTCGGAATCCCCGCCCGCGTCGTCGATCGTCTCGGCGACGACCGTGACGAAGTCGTGGAAGCCGAAGGCGTAGAGCTGGCCGTCCTCGAGGTGATCCTCGATCGCCTCGCGCAGCCGTTCGTCGTCGTCCCCGTCGACGAGGACGACGGTCGCGCCCTCGTCCTCGAGGCGCTCGAGGCGGTCGACGTGGGCGGGCTCGTCGTCCTGATAGACGACGACCGCGTCGTGGCCCGCGTCGCGGGCCGCCTCGGCGATCGAGACTGCGGGGCCGACGCCGGGGCCGCCCGCGACGGCGACGATATCGCGGTCGCGCCCGTAGGTGATCTCGCCGAACGGTCCCTCGACGTGGACGGTCGCGCCCGGCTCGAGGTCGGCGAGCCACGGCGAGAGGTCGCCGTCGGGATCGACCCCGACGGTGAGTTCGAAGGTCTCGCCGACCGACGGCGAGGAGAGCGTGTAGTGGCGCGCGACGGCGTCGTCCTCGTCGGCGCCGCGCTGGTCGTCGGTCCCCGGAACCGCCCGGAGCAACACGAACTGTCCCGGTAACGGGTCGAAGTCCTCGGGAGTCTCGAGCTCGAGGGCGACGGTCTCGGGGCCGGCGTCGCGTACCGCGTCGACGGCAACTGGCGTCCCTTCCATGTGCCATCACTCCCGGGGCAGGGTCAAAAGCCGTTCCGTTCGCCCTGATTCCGAGGAGGTACTCGGGCTCGAGTAAGGCTTTAGGGGGGCTTTCAGAAGCCTTTTCATTTACTGGGGGCAAGGGTCTGCACAACATGGCAGAGGACCTCAACTGGGCGATCGGAGGCGAGGCCGGCGACGGCATCGACTCCACGGGTAAGATCTTCGCTCAGGCGCTCTCGCGTGCCGGGCGACACGTATTCACCTCGAAAGACTTCGCGTCTCGGATCCGCGGCGGATACACGGCCTACAAGATCCGAACGTCCGTCGACGAGGTCCAGAGCGTCGTCGACCGCCTCGACATCCTCGTCGCGCTGACCCAGCGCACGATCGACGAGAACCTGGACGAACTCCACGAGGGAAGCGCCATCATCTACGACGGCGAACGCTCCTGGGATGCGGACATCCCCGAGGAGATCAAGGGGATCGACGTCCCGCTGAAGTCGCTGGCCGAGGACGCCGGCGGCGCGATCATGCGCAACATCGTCGCGCTGGGTGCGGCCTGCGAGATCACCGGGTTCGACGTCGAGTTCCTCGACGAGTCCCTCGAGAAGCGCTTCGGCGGCAAGGGGACCCAGATCGTCGAGAACAACAAGGAGGCCGCCCGTCTGGGCCAGGAGTACGTCCAGGAGAACTACGACGTCGCGGACCTCGGCTACGACCTCGAGACCACCGACAACGACTACGTCCTGCTCAACGGCAACGAGGCGATCGGCATGGGTGCGATCGCCGCCGGCTGTCGGTTCTACGCGGGGTATCCGATCACGCCCGCGACCTCGATCATGGAGTATCTGACGGGCCGAATCGAGGACTACGGCGGCCACGTCGTCCAGGCCGAGGACGAGCTCTCGGCGATCAACATGGCGCTCGGCGCGGCCCGGGGCGGCGCGCGGTCGATGACCGCGACCTCCGGCGCCGGGGTCGACCTGATGACCGAGACGTTCGGCCTGATCGCGACCAGCGAGACGCCGCTGGTCATCACCGACGTGATGCGCTCCGGTCCCTCGACGGGGATGCCGACCAAACAGGAGCAGGGCGACCTCAACATGGCCCTCTACGGCGGCCACGGCGAGGTGCCACGCTTCGTCGTCGCCCCGACCTCGATCACCGAGTGTTTCTGGAAGACCATCGAGGCGTTCAACTTAGCCGAGAAGTACAACACGCCGGTCTTCCTCGTCTCCGACCTGGCGATGTCGGTCACCGAGCAGACGTTCCCGCCGGAAGCGTTCGACATGGACGCCGTCGAGATCGACCGCGGCAAGCTCGTCGACGACGAGGAGGTCCAGGAGTGGCTCGACGCCCAGGGTCGCTTCCGCGCCCACGCTGCGACCGAGGACGGGGTCAGCCCGCGATCGATCCCCGGGACGACCGACGGCGCACACATGAGCACGGGCCTCGAGCACGACGAACTCGGTCGCCGGACTGAGGAACAGGAGATCCGCGTCCAGCAGGTCGACAAGCGAAACCGCAAGGTCGAAACCGCGAAAGACGAGGAGACGTGGGACTACCGCGAGTTCGGTGACCCCGATGCTGAGAACCTCGTCATCTCCTGGGGCTCGAACGAGGGTGCGCTCGTCGAAGCCCTCGAGTACCTCGAGGACGAAGGCGTCGACGTCCGCGTCATCTCGGTCCCCTACATCTTCCCGCGGCCCGACCTCACAGACGAGATCGAGGCCGCCGAGGAGACGATCGTTGTCGAGTGTAACGCGACCGGACAGTTCGCGGACGTGCTCGAACACGACGTGCTTACCCGGGTGAAACGCATCAACAAGTACACCGGCGTCCGCTTCAAGGCGGACGAACTCGCCGAAGAGATTACGACCAAACTCGCCGAGGAGGTTCCCGCACAATGAGCTCCGACGTCAGATTCACCGACTTCAAGTCCGACAAGCAGCCCACCTGGTGTCCCGGATGCGGCGACTTCGGGACGATGAACGGCATGATGAAAGCGCTGGCCGAAACCGGCAACGACCCCGACAACACGTTCGTCGTCGCCGGAATCGGCTGTTCCGGCAAGATCGGGACCTACATGCACAGCTACGCCCTTCACGGCGTCCACGGCCGTGCACTCCCCGTCGGACAGGGGGTCAAGATGTCCCGACCCGACATCGAGGTGATGGTCGCCGGCGGGGACGGCGACGGCTACTCGATCGGCGCCGGCCACTTCGTCCACGCCGTCCGCCGGAACGTCGACATGTCCTACGTCGTCATGGACAACCGCATCTACGGCCTGACGAAGGGGCAGGCCTCGCCGACCTCGCGGTCGGACTTCGAGACCTCGACGACCCCCGAAGGACCCAAGCAGCCCCCGGTCAACCCGCTCGCGCTCGCGCTGGCCTCCGGCGCCTCGTTTATCGCCCAGTCCTTTGCCTCCGATGCCCTGCGCCATCAGGAGATCGTCCAGAAGGCGATCGAGCACGACGGGTTTGGCTTCGTCAACGTCTTCAGTCCCTGCGTCACGTTCAACGACGTCGACACCTACGACTACTTCCGGGACTCGCTGGTCGACCTCCAGGAGGACGAGGACCACGATCCCAACGACTACGAGGCCGCGAAGGAAGTCATCCTCGACGGCGAGAAGGAGTACCAGGGCGTGATGTACCAGGACGAAAACTCCGTTCCGTACCACGAACAGCACGGCGTCACCGAGAACATGTCTGAGATTCCCGACGGCGCCCCCGAGGACGCGATGGATCTCGTCCGCGAGTTCTACTGACGCGTCGCCGTCGACCCGTCTTTTCCCCGCCGCGATCGTTTCGAACGTATCGAGAAGCTGTCGCTCCGTGAGCGGCGCCGAATTCGTCCCGTCGATCGACGATCCCCTCGCCGTCGGTCTCGAGTCGGAGTTTCTCGTCGTCGATCGGTTCGTCGACGGCCGTCTGCACGGGTCGTTCTCGAGGCACCCTCCCGTCGAGAGATCGTCGACCACCCCAACGAGCGCGGTATCGGCTCGTCGGGCTGACACATCCGTCTTCCCGTCCCCAGAGCGACGCCGAGACCGCGGCTATCGGCGACGAACTCCCGATCCCGCCCAGATTGTTATGATATCCTGAATATTTATGTTGCTGGAGTAATATTTATCTAAAAAGACTAATTGGCGTCTGAAACCAGAAAATACAGAATAAGATCAAGGGAAGGATAGAAATAAAAATTGCTGAGAGCAGTCAACGGAAGCGAAACAGCGAAACGATGACACAACAAGTATACAACCGAATTACCGGGGACGGGATCGACGGTTCGCGTGAGGGAACGCTCGATCTCGACGACGACGACGAAGCGCAGCACAACCAGCGTAACCGATCGGGGTTCGCGTTCGTCCCGAAGCAAACGCTCGAGGGCGTCGCGTGTCGGATCTCGTCGGAGACCGCGGATCTCACGAGGGCGCAACTCACTGACGACGACGAGGCCGTTCTCGAGGAGGTGTCGATCGCCGACCTCGAGGCCGGCGACGCGTTCACCTTCGAGGCCGACCTCGAGGCCGGCGAGGCCTACCGCGTGCTCGTCGACGCCGACGGCAAGCCCTTCGTTCGCGGGCGGACCGCGGCCGAGTTCCCGTTCGAGGACGACCTGCTCGCGGTCACCAACGGGATCTACGGCGGCTACCTCGAGTCCGACGGCTACCGCTACTGCGTCGATCGGATCACCGCCGAGAGCGCCGGCGTCGGATCGAGCAGCACCGAAATCGAACGCGAGGAGAGCGAGCTGGACCTCGGGAGCGACGAGGAGGCCCAGTCCTGGAGTTCGCTCGAGCGCCCCTCCGGGCTTCGACTCCGAGCCGAGGCGGACGTCGACGCCCTCGAGTGTCGGATCTCGGTGGAGACCGAGGGCCTCACGGCGGCTCGACTCGTCGACGACGGCGGCGAGGTCCTCGAGGCCGGCGAGGCCTACCGCGTGCTCGTCGACGCGGGCGGCGAGAGCTACGTTCGCGGTCGAGCCGCGGCCGAGTTCCCGTTCGAGGACGACCTGCTCGCGGTCACCGACGGCATCTACGGCGGCAGCTACCGCTCCGAGAGCTACCGCTACTGCCTCGACCGGGTCGTCGCCGAACGCGAGTACGAAGTCTCCGTCTACGACGGCGAGAGCGAGGCCGACGGGGGGTCCGACCACGAGGTCGCGACCCTCGAGCTCGGGGCCGACGAGGAGGGCCAGTCCTGGAGCTCGCTGGACGACCCCTCCGGCGTTCGGTTCCGGGCGGAGGCGCCCATTCACACGCTCGAGTGTCGCCTCTCCGCCGAAAGCGGGGGACTCACGAGGGCGCGGCTCACCGACGACGGCGGCGAGGTCCTCGCGGAGCGTTCGATCGCCGACCTCGAGGCCGGCGAGACGGTTACCTTCGAGGCCGACCTCGAGGCCGGCGACACGTTCGTTCTCGCCGGTGATCTATCGGCCGAGACGGCCTATCGTGTCGTCTGCGACGCCAACGGCGAGCCCTTCGTTCGCGGGCGGACCGAGATCGAGTACCCGATCGAAAGCGACGCGCTCGAGGCGACCCACGGCATCTACGGCGGCGATCTCGAGTCCAAGAGCTACCGGTACTGTCTCGACCGGATCGAGCCGACCGAACCGGTAGAGAGCGAGTCCACGACCGAGCCCGTTCCGACGTCGTCCGCGTCGACCCACGGGCTCATGGCCGAGCTAACGACCCGACGACGTGACGACGGTCGACGTGACCGCAGAGCCGTCGATCGACGAGAACGGCAATCTATCGGCCGAGATCCTCGCCTTCCTCGATTCGCGGGACCGTGTCAATCACGAGTTCGTCCTGCCGATGGGGAGCTACACGTGGAACACCGAGTTCGTCGTCTTCGACCCGATCGAGTACCTCGAGATCAGGGGCGAACCTCGAGATCCGCGATCACGGCGTCAGTATCGCGTTCCTGTTCGGTCGGTGGGCGACCGACGACCCGCCGAAACACGTCTCCCTCCGGAACCTCGACGTCGACATCGACGACCGGAGCGAGCGCGACGCCGGGCTGATCAGCGCCCACGTCGGCCGCTGTCTGCTCGACAACGTCGAACTCGTCGGCGAACGCTGGCGACACGGACCGCAGGGCGGCGACCGATACACCTGCATGATCAACACCCGCGATCCGAGTGCGCTCTCACTGATCCGCAACCTGGGGCTGCCCGACGGCGAGGTCGCCGACTCGAGCCAGCCGTCGGTCGGTCACTCGATCGGCTGCAGCGCCGACCCGCCCCATCAAGGGATCAATATCTGGGACCGGTGTTACGTCGAGGACTACGTGGACAACGGCATCTACGTGCGAAACAGCGACGGCGAGAACGTCGTCGAACACAGCATCACGGTCAACTGTGGCAACGGGAACATCCGGCTCGGTGCGGCCGATCAGGCCCGTGACTGCAAGATCCTCCTCGACCGGGGCTCCGACCGGACCTACCCCGGCGCAGGACTCTGGTTCAACGGCGGGAAAGCGATCGCCGAGCGGATCGAGATCGACGGCAGCGACGCCCAGAACGACATCGTCCGAATCAACAGCGACGCCGACGGCGGACACATCAAGGGACTCGACCTGTTCTGCGGTCCGGACGTTCAGGCGCCCGCGATCCGCTGTACGGAGACGAGCACGACGACGAACCTCGGGCTGCTCATCGAGGACTTCGAGGTCGAAGACCTCTCCACCGCCGCCGGCGGGAGCGTTCGAGTCCAGCGGTCCGACGTCACGCTCAAGGACGGCGTCGTCGACGCGTCCTACCGTCCGGCGCTGACCGGCTACGGCAACCCGGACCTCGAGGACGTCGACCTGTCCTGAACCGAGAACGCGTTCCGTACCGCTTCGTTCTCCGCCGCTCCGGCGGCCGTTTCGGGCGCGACTCGAAAAGGTTGAAGCCACCGCCGCCCGACGGTAACGATAATGTTCGATCCCGAGGAACTCGAGGAGATCCGCGAGAGCCGCGAGGAGTGGCACGAGGAGGAGGTCGAGCCGGTGCTCGAGCGCTTCGGCGAGCGCAAGGATCGGTTCACGACCGACACGGGCGGCCAGGAGGTCGACCGACTCTACACGCCCGCGGACGTCGACGACCTCGACTACCAGGACGATCTGGGCAACCCCGGCCAGCCGCCGTACACCCGCGGGGTGTACTCGACGGGCTACCGCGGTCGGCTGTGGACGATGCGCCAGTACGCCGGGTTCTCGACGCCGGAGGACACCAACGAGCGCTACCACTACCTGCTCGATCAGGGGCAGACGGGCCTCTCGATGGCGTTCGACCTGCCGACCCAGATGGGCTACGACTCCGACGACGCGATGGCCGCCGGCGAGGTCGGGAAAGCGGGCGTCGCGATCGACTCGCTGGCCGACATGGAGACCGTCTTCGACGGCATCCCGTTAGACGAGGTCTCGACCTCGATGACGATCAACGCACCCGCGTCCGTCCTGTTGGCGATGTACATCGCGGTCGGCGACCAGCAGGGCGTCGACCGCGGGGAACTGCGGGGGACGATCCAGAACGACCTCCTGAAGGAGTACATCGCACGAAACACCTACATCTACCCGCCCGAGCCGTCGATGCGGATCATCACGGACATCTTCGACTTTTGTGCCTCCGAGACCCCGAAGTTCAACACGATCTCGATCTCGGGGTATCACATCCGCGAGGCCGGCTCCACCGCGGCCCAGGAACTGGCCTTCACGCTGGGCAACGGCATCCAGTACGTCGAGGCCGCGCTCGAGGCCGGGCTGGACGTCGACGATTTCGCTCCGCGCCTTTCCTTTTTCTTCAACGGCCACAACAACATCTTCGAGGAGGTCGCGAAGTTCCGGGCAGCCCGACGGATGTGGCACGACATCATGGAGGAGCGCTTCGACGCGGACGATCCGAAATCGAAGCAGCTGAAGTTCCACACCCAGACCGCGGGCTCGATGCTGACCGCCCAGCAGATCGAGAACAACGTCGTCCGGGTGGCCTACCAGGCGCTCGCGGCCGTCCTCGGGGGTACCCAGTCGCTGCACACCAACGGGAAGGACGAGGCGCTGGCCCTGCCGACCGAGGAGTCGGTTCGAACCGCACTGCGGACCCAGCAGATCCTCGCCCACGAATCCGGCGCCGCCGACACGATCGATCCGCTGGCGGGCAGTTACTACGTCGAGTCCTTGACCGACGAGGTCGAAGAAGACGCCTACGAGATCCTCGAGGAGGTCGACGAGCGCGGCGGGATGCTCGAGGCCGTCGAACAGCAGTGGGTTCAGCGACAGATCCAGGACACCGCCTTCGAGCGCCAGCGCGAGATCGAGGAGAAAGAGCGCGTCATCGTCGGCGTCAACGAGTTCGAGGTCGACGAGGACCCCGAGATGGACGTCGAGGAGGTCACCGAGGAGGACGAGCGCCGACAGGTCGACCACCTCGAGTCGGTCCGCAAGAACCGCGATGGCGAAGCCGTCGACGCCGCCCTCGAGGCGCTTCGGGACGCCGCACAGGGCGAGCAGAACGTTATGCCGTACATCGTCGACGCGGTGAAAGCGTACGCGACGGTCGGCGAGATCTGCAACGTCTTCCGCGAGGAGTTCGGCGAGTACCAGCCCGGCAGCGCCGTGTAGCCGGGATCGGGCGGGCTACTGGCGCGGTACGGTCGGTTCGAGGCGATCGACGTAGTCGTCGAGCGAGAGGGCGAACTCCCGGCTCGCCGGGAGTTCACGCCAGGCGTACTCGAACTCCATCCCCCGTTCCTCGCCCTCGCCGGTGACGACGTGGGTCCAGGCGTCGCGGTCCTCTTCGACGGAGACGTGAAAGAAGTGACGGCGATAGAGCTTCGGCGGCGAGAGCCGACGCACCCAGACGTCCTCGGCCAGATGCGTGATCGACCCCAACTCGGTGAGCCCGCTCTCCTCTCTGATCTCCCGGCGCAGCGCCTCGCGGGGCGATTCGCCGGGCTCGATCGTCCCCTTCGGGACCTGCAGGCCGTCGTGGCCGTCAGCCTCGAACGTGAGCAACTCGCGACCGTTTCTGGTGATGTACGCACAGACCTTTGGGACACACGGCACCTCGGTTCCAACCATACCACGATTCTTTACGACCGTCCATAAAAATCTTTGGAGGGTTGAACCTAAACCACTATATATTCCTAAAGAGCTTCGACCAGTCTATAGTTTCGCCAATAATTCGAATCACGGACATCGAACGTCTCGGAGTCGACACGGTCGAAGGGGCGACGCCCGCGGCCGACCTTGCGGGCGAGCAGTGGAAACTGAAGCCCGTCGACGCCGAACGGGCGACCGTGATCGACAGCTCCACTATCGACGCCGGAAACGCGGCGGTTCCGGCGCTCGGGTTCGGTACCGCGCGAATGACCGGCGAGGAGTGTCGCCGCGCGGTCACGGCTGCGCTCGAGGCCGGCTACCGCCACGTCGACACCGCTCAGCTGTACGACAACGAGGACGCCGTCGGCGACGCGCTCGAGGCGAGCGACGTGCCCCGCGAGGACGTCTTCGTCGTGACCAAACTCGACACCGACAACCTCGCCCGCGAGGACGTCCTCGAGTCGACCCGCCGAAGCTGCGAGCGGCTTGGCCTCGAGACGATCGACCTCCTCCTGATCCACGCGCCCCGCGATCACACCCCCCTCGAGGAGACGCTGGGAGCGATGAACGAACTGCAGGAGGGGGGACGGGTCGACCACGTCGGGGTCAGCAACTCGAGCGCGCCCGGGAGCTATCGGAAACGCCGATCGTCGCCAACCAGGTGAAGTACCACCCCTATCACCGCCAGGACGAGCTGGTGTCGTACTGTGCCGACAACGACGTCTGCCTGACCGCGTACAGCCCGCTGGCGGCGGGCGCCGTCGTCGGCGACGACCGCCTCGCCGAGATCGGCGAGCGCTACGGGAAGTCGGCGTCCCAGGTCGCGCTCCGCTGGCTGCTCCAGCAACCCGCCGTGGCGGTGATCCCGAAGGCCGCGAGCCCCGAGCACGTCGCGGCCAACGCCGACGTCTTCGACTTCGAGCTCTCGCCGACGGAGATGCGGCGGGTGTTCGAGTTGACGGATCCGAGACTCACCGCCCGGATCGCGTCGATACTCGGACTCGACTAGCGATCGGACAAGCACTTATGCGGCTCACCCGTTACTGAACGGCTATGAGCGACGGTCTGGGGGGATCCGGCGACCGAGCCCGGGACGGCGCGTTCAGGGGATCGCTCGAGCAGTATCGAACGGTGATGAACGCGATCGACGACGGGATCTACCGACTCGATGCCGACGGTCGAATCGTCGCGGTCAACGACGCCGTCCTCGAGCAGACGGGATACGACCGCCGGGACCTGCTCGGCGAACACTTCTCGGTCCTCGTCGGCGAGGACGACGTCGCCCGTCTCGAGCGGGAACTGGACGATCGCCTCGAGACGGGCGTCGATCCGGACGCGACGTTCGACCTGGCGATCGAGGCCGCCGACGGCGACCGCGTCCCCTGCGAGGTTCGGTTCAGCGTCCTCGAGGCCGACGGCGAGTTCGACGGCGTCGTTGCCGTCGTCCGGGCCGTCGACGAGGAGAGCGAACGGGACCGACTGGACTCGATCTGGGAGACCTACGAGTCGATCTCCTCGGTCATCGACGAGGCCGACGTCGGCGTGTTCGTCCTCGACGAGTCGTCTGACGTCGTCTGGGCCGACGAGACCGTCGAAACGTACTTCGGCGTGGATCGCCGCGACGTTATCGGCCGAGACAAACGGGCCGTCGTCGAGGAGACGATTCGCGACCGTCTCGCGGATCCCGAGGGGTTCGCGGAGACCGTACTGGCGACCGACGACGACGCGCCCGTCGAACAGTTCGAGTTTCGGGTCGCGGACGGCCCCGACCGGGAGGCACGCTGGCTCGAGCACCGGAGCAAGCCGATCGAGTCCGGGCGGTACGCCGGCGGCCGCGTCGAGCTGTACTACGACGTCACCGACCGAAAGCGGTCCGAACAGGCACACCAGGAGAGCGAACAGCGGTTCCGGTCGCTCGTCGACGCGGTCGACGAGTACGCGATCTTCAGGCTCGACGCCGACGGGCGCGTCGTCAGCTGGAACGAGGGGGCGAAACGGATCAAGGGGTACGAGTCGTCGGCGATCGTCGGCGAGCACTTCTCGACGTTCTACACCGACGGCGACAGGGCCGACGGCGTCCCCGAGCGAAACCTCGAGCGGGCGAGAACCGAGGGAACCGCCGAGGACGAGGGGTGGCGCGTCCGCGCGGACGGCTCGCGGTTCTGGGCGAACGTGACGATCACGGCGATCAGGGAGGACGGCGAGCTCCAGGGGTACGCGAAGGTGACCCGCGACATGACCGAGCGCCGGGAGCGCGAACAGCAGCTCCAACGCGAGCGGGACCTGACCGAACGGATCCTCGAGACGAGTCCGGTCGGGATCGCGGTCGTCGACCCCGACGGGGTGACCAGCCGGGCCAACGAACGGATGACGGCCCTGCTCGGCGTCTCGCCGGACGAGTCCTCGGGATACGCCACGAGCCAGCGCGACATGTACGACGCCGAGGGGCGACCGCTCCCGGTCGAGGAGCGGCCGGCAGCCCGAGTCTTCGAGACCGGCGAGCCCGTCTACGACCGGGAGATCCGTCTGGATCGGGCCGATGGATCGCGGCGGTGGCTGTCGATAAACGCCGCGCCGATCGGCGCCGACGGGAAACCGGTCGAGCAGGTCGTCGTCACCGCGACGGAGATCACCGACCTGAAGGAGCTTGCCAAGCGCCGCAAACAGGAACTCGAGGATCGGGAGAGCGAGCTGGCGGCCGTCCGGCTCGCGACGAACCTGCTCGAGACCGGCGACCGCCCGGTCGACGAGCTGCTCGCGGAGTTCGTCTCGGAGCTGCCCCGGGCGTTTCGGTACGCCGACCGAGTCGCGACGCAAGTCTCGGTCGGCGATCACGAGGCGGTCACGGACGGCCGCGGCTCCTTCGAGCGACGGATCACCACCCGCACCAGCACGGCGAGCGGAACGCCGATTCGGATCGACGTCGGCTTCGTCGAACCCCCGCCGGAGGACGAGCCGGAGCCGTTCATCGACGAGGAGCGGGACCTGATCGACACGCTCGCGACGCTGATGAAGTTTCACTTCGAGCGACGGGAGTACATCGACGAGCTCCAGGCGGAGACCCGACGCCTCGAGCAGTTCGCGTACGCGGCCTCCCACGACCTCCAGGAGCCCCTGCGGATGGTCTCGAGTTACCTCCAGCTCGTCGATCGGCGCTACGCCGACGCGCTCGACGACGACGGTCGGGAGTTCCTCGGGTTCGCCCTCGAGGGCGCCGAACGCATGCGTGAGATGATCGACGGGCTGCTCGCCTACGCCAGGGTCAAGACGCGGGGCGATCCGCTGGAACGGGTCGACCTCGAGGCCGTCTTCGAGGACGTCTGCTCGGACCTCGAGATGCGCATCGCGGCCACGAACGCCGACGTCTCCGCGGAGCCGCTGCCGGCGGTCGCGGGCGACGAGAGCCAGCTCCGGCAGGTGTTCCAGAACCTGCTCGAGAACGCGATCGAGTACAGCGACGACACCCCACGGATCCGCGTCTCGGCCGAGCGACGCGAGTCGGAGTGGATCGTTTCGGTCAGCGACGACGGGATCGGGATCGAGTCCGAGGAGCGCGACCAGATCTTCGAGATGTTCCAGCGGCTCCACAGCCGCGAGGATCACGACGGCGCCGGGATCGGGCTCGCGCTCTGTGAGCGGATCGTCGAGCGCTACGGCGGCGAGATCTGGGTCGACTCCGCGCCCGGCGAGGGGTCGACGTTCTCGTTTACGCTGCCGGCGGTCGACGCCTCGCCGGAAGGGTAACACTCTCCGTCCGGCGGGCCGAACCCCCCGCTCGATGCACATCGACCACGCAGGGATCGCGACCGACGACGCCGCGGAGCTGGCGGCGCTGTACGGCGAGCTGTTCGGCCTCGAGATCGCCCACGAGGAGGAGTTCGACGGAATGACCGTCGTCTTTCTCGACTGCGGGAACTGCTACCTCGAGCTGCTCGAGCCCCTCGAGGACGGCACGATCGCCCGGTATCTCGAGGACGACGGCGCGGGGATCCACCACCTCGCGCTCGCGACCGACGACATCGACGCCGCGCTCGAGACCGCCCGCGAGCACGACGTCGCCCTCGTCGACGAGGAGCCTCGACCCGGTGCGTGGGGACACTCGGTCGCCTTCCTCCACCCGAAGGACACGGGCGGGATCCTGATCGAGTTCGTCGAGCACTGAGGCGACGGCGTTTGGTTCGACGCGGACGCAAGCGACCCGGCCTACCGGAGTCGCCGGACCACGCGCAATAGAAGCGACGTCGCGGTTCCGATCCCGGGGACGCGCGTCGACAGCGCCGCAGCGGCGAGCAACAGCAGTCCGCTCTTTGGTCGCCCGCGGGCGAACGCCAGCCCCGCGTCGATCACCGTCGAGACGATACTGAGCTTATTCGCCGACGAGCCGCCGGATCCTGCGTTGGTAGTCGACATCGTGTCCGTCCTACGCGAGCCGCGAGGAAATACTACACCCTTGCCGCCCGGCCGGAACTCGAGGCGCGGGTCGTCGACGCGACCGCGTTCGTCGATCGACGCCGATCGGGTCCACGTCGGCAGTCCTATTACGATCCGACGACGCGTTTCGGGGGATGAGCGAATCAGCGGAGACCGTGGGGTTCCTGGTCGCCGGCGAGCCCTCCCCGGAGCAGCGTGTCGCCCTCGAGCGGTGCGAGGCGGCCGGAATCGACGTCGAGACGCTCGCGCTCGCCGCCGTCGACGACGCCCGGCTCTCGGCGTACGACGTCCTCTGGTGGCACCGCGCGGAGCCGCTCAAGGCGGTCGGGGGCGGGACGATCGAGGACGTCCGCGCCCCGCTCGAGACGCACCTCGCGGACGGCGGCGGCCTGTTGCTCTCGCTGCGGGCGCTCGAGGCCGTTCCGGCCCTCGGGATCGACCCCGTCGAGCCCGACGTCACGACCCTCGAGGAGGAGCCCCCCGCCGGGCTGCTGTGCAGGTCGGCGTTCGCCGACCGCCCGGTCTTCGACGGGTTCGATGAGCTGCGGGTCGCGACCCGGGCGCCCGAGGGCGAGCAGCCCTGCGCGCGCTACGAGCGCGTCCTGCCCGAGCGGGGCGCCGTCCTCGCGAGCACGCTCCGCGCCGACCGCGAGGCGCCCGCCGAGCCCGCCCTGTTCGGCTGGCGGGTCGGCGACGGCGACGTCGCCGGGCTCGGAACCGGAATCCAGTTCGACGGTCCCGCACCCGAGACGGCCGCACGCAATCGGGGGCGACTCCTCGAGAACCTGCTCGGGGTTCTGGCCGCGGACGACGAGCGCCTGCTCGAGCACGAACCGAAGAGCGCGGCCGCGCTGTCGGCCGCCCGCGAGCGACTGGCGGACGACCACCACCGGCCCCGGTACCACATTTCGCCGCCCGAGAACTGGCTCAACGACCCGAACGGGCTGCTCGAGTGGAACGGGACCTACCACGTCTTCTACCAGTACAACCCCGCGGGACCCCACCACGGGACGATCCACTGGGGCCACGCGGTCAGCGACGACCTGGTGACCTGGGAGGACCGCCCGATCGCGCTGACGCCCTCGCCCGACGGCCCCGATCGGGACGGCTGCTGGTCGGGCTGTGCGGTCGGCGTCGACGGCACCGCGAAGATCGTGTACACGGGCGGAGACGGAGACGTCCAGTTGCCGTGTCTGGCGACCGCGACCGACGACGACCTCGTCGACTGGGAGAAGTACCCCGAGAACCCGGTCATCAGGTCGGTCCCCGTCGACCCGCCGCTGCGCTCGACCGAGCACTGGCGGGCCGAGTTCCGCGATCACAACGTCTGGCGCGAGGACGGCACCTGGCACCACCTCATCGGCTCCGGGATCGAGGACGGGGGAGGGACGGCGCTGTTGTACACCAGCGAGGGCGACGAGATGATCGACTGGACCTACCGGGGGCCGATCCTGACCGGCGAGCCCGACCGCGACGGCGCCATGTGGGAGTGTCCGGAGCTGCTCGACCTCGGCGAGAAGCGGCTGCTGCACGTCTCGAACTACGAGGAGGTGCGGTACTACCTCGGCGAGTACGCCGACCGATCGTTCGACGTCGAGCGGGACGGGCTCCTCGACCACGGCGCGTTCTACGCCCCGCAGTCGCTGCGTGACGACGGCGACGACCGGTGGCTCACCTGGGGCTGGATCAAACCCGACCGCAGTCCGGCGGCCCAGTGGGACGCCGGCTGGGCCGGCACCCTGTCGCTCCCGAGACGGATCGACCTCGACGACGAGGGGCGGCTCCGACAGCGCCCCGCCGCCGAGCTGACGGCGCTTCGCGAGGACCGGGCGTACGCGGACTCGCCGACCCTCGCGGACGAACGCCGGGAGCTGCCGTTCGCCGGGCACTCGTTCGAGCTCCGGGCCGAGATCCGCCTCGAGGATGCCGCGGAATGTGGCCTGGCGGTTCGGCGCTCGCCCGACGGCGAGGAGGAGACGCTGCTGCGGTACACCCGCGAGAGCGACCTCGTCGTCGACCGCGCGGCGTCGACGACCGATCACCGCGCCTCGAGCGACCCGGTCTCGATGCCCGTCACCCCGGTCGACGAGAGCCTGTCCCTGCGCCTGTTCGTCGACGGCTCCGTCCTCGAGGTCTTCGCGAACGAGCGCCACTGCCTGTCGACCCGGATCTTCCCGACGCGAGCCGACAGCGACGGCGTCTCGCTGTACGCCGCCGACGGGCGAGCCGTCTTCGAGGGCCTCGAGGTGTGGACGATGGGGTCGGCCTGGCCTGCGGTGGGCGATACCGAGCGCGGGACCGACGCGGCTCCCGGTAGCGACCGTCCCCGAGCGCGGGACCGACGCGGCTCCCGGTAGCGATCGACGGCTCCGCCCGACCGGGCCGGGTCAGTACTCTCCGCGGTCGTCGTTCTCCGCCCGATACGACGACAGCAGCGCGGGCAGTTCCTCGTCGGGCAGCGGCAGGTGGCCGTGCTCGAGCGCGCCAAGCACCCGCGTCGCAGCGCCGTCGACGTCCAGCCGGACCGTCGGCGCGAGCGTCCCGCCGAACCGGCGCTGCTGTTCGTCGGCGGGGAGGTCGGCCACGTCGTCGAGCGAGAGCCCGCGCAGGTCGTAGTAGTTGAAGAAGCTGGTGACCAGCACCTCCTCGTCGTGGGGATAGGCCAGCCACGAGTAGGTCTGAAACGGCGCGCTCTCGGGATTCGTCAGCACGAGCCCCGATTCGTTCAGCGGGACGTACTCGCCCCGCAGCGAGTCCGCGACGAAGCCATAGAGCGCGTCGTACCCCTCGAGCCCCGAGGCGAACGTGTGCTCGTGGCTCGAGAGGAAGAGGTAGTACCGGCCGTCCCGGACGACGACGTGGGGCCGTTCGAGCTCCTGGTTCGTGCCGACGCCCTCGAGGATCGGCGATTCGAGCTCCCAGTCGGTCGGGTCGCCCGACGGCGAGACGGCCAGTCCGACGCTGCCGTTGAACTCGAGGTGTTCGGGGTCGCCCTCGAAGCGCTCCTCGCGTTCGGGGTCGGGGATCGGCGTGTTGGCCTCGAACAGCAGGCAGGTCTCGCCCGTCGCCGGATCCTCGAAGAACCAGGGGTCGCGGAAGGTGTAGATCATCCCCCGGGACTGCGACTCGCGCTCGTACTCGGCGCCGTCGGGCTCGAGCAACACCTCGTGGTCGAACGGACCGGAGATCTCGAGGCCGTCGCCGCCGGTCTCGACGGTGCCGCCGGCGCCGACCGCGATCCGCTGGGTGTAGGTCAACTCCGTCTCGCCGCGGGCGCCCGAGGCGGTGTAGTAGAGGTAGAGCCGACCGTCCTCGCCGTCGCCCGACGCGTCACCGCGGCGGTCGTAGAGCGCCGAGCCGGCCCACTGGCGCGAGCCGAACGCCGCGCCCTCCTCGAAGACCCTGCCGCCGCAGGTCCACTCGCGACCGTCCCGGGAGTAGAAGTACCGGATCGTCGCCACGTCGTGGCGTTTGCCCGGCAGCAACTCGGCGGGGGCCGTCAGCGAGAGGATGACGCGGTAGCCGTCGATCTCGGCGATCGAGCCGTCCCGATCGCGGAGGAACCACGTGTCCCAGACGTGGAGGTCCGGATCGACGTCCTCCGCGGGCGGGTAGACGACCGGCGCCACCGCCCCCTCGCCGCGCCGGATCGCGGCCGCCTGCGAGCGCGTCCACCGCGAGATCGATCGCCCCGGTCGATCGTTTCCTGGATCGTCGTGCATGCGGTAGCGTCCGCAACTGCACGAGAAAAGCGGTTCGGCTTCGGAGCCGGGTCGCGGTCAGTCCCCGCCCGAGCCCTCGTCGGGGGCGACGTCGAGTTCGGGGCCGGCCTCCCCGGCGCCGTCGGCCGGCGGTCCCACGTCCTCGCCCTCCTTGATCGCCTGGGCCTCCCGTTCCATCGCCTCGACGTCCACGTCGGCTTCGGCGTCGATCTCGCCGATGATCTCGGCGATGTCGTCGAGGCCGATCAGTTCTCGCGTCTCGTCGTCGAACTCGAGGCTCTCGAGTCGGTCGCCGTCCGCGGCGACGTCGCTGCCCGAGAGGTGCTTGCCGTAGCGCCCGACCATCGAGGTGAGCTCCTGGGGGAGGACGAAGGTAGTCGACTCGCTCTGCCCGATGTTCTCGAGGGCGTCCATCCCCTTGTCGATCACGGCACGCTCGCCCATCGATTCGGCCGAACGGGCGCGCAGAACCGTCGAGATCGCGTCACCCTGGGCCTCGAGGATCTGGCTCTGCTTTTCACCCTGGGCGCGGATGATGTTCGACTGCTTCTGGCCCTCGGCCTTCTCGACGGCGCTGCGGCGTTCACCCTGGGCCTCGAGGATCATCGCGCGCCGTTTGCGCTCGGCGGAGGTCTGCTGTTCCATCGCGCCCTTGACGTCCCGCGAGGGGGTGACCTCGCGGACCTCGACGCTCTCGACGCGGATGCCCCACTCGTCGGTGGGTTCGTCCAGTTCCTTGCGGATCCGCTCGTTGATCATCTCGCGGCGGCTGAGGGTGTCGTCCAGTTCCATGTCGCCAAGCACCGCCCGCAGGGTCGTCTGGGCGAGGTTCGAGACCGCCGTCTTGTAGTCGTCGACCTCGAGGAAGGCCCGCTTGGCGTCCATCACACGGATGTAGACGACGGCGTCGGCCGTGACGGGGGAGTTGTCCCGCGTGATCGCCTCCTGGGTCGGCACGTCGATCGTCTGGGTTCGCATGTCGAACGTGTAGACCCGCGAGACGTACGGCGGGACGACGTTCAGCCCCGGCTGGAGCAGCTTGCGGTACTCCCCGAAGACCGTCAGCGCACCCCGGTTGTAGGCGTCGACGATCTCGACCATCTGCCAGACCGTGACGATCGCGACCGCCAGTACCAGCGCCCCGATGTACAACAGCGGATCGATCCCCGGGCCCTCGAGTTGCGAGAGTGTCGCCACCAGCGCGTTCATACCCGATTCAGGGGTCCCGGCCGAATAACTCTTCGTTCAAGAATGTGTGAGTGTGTGTCGGGCACGGTTCCGACTCCCGAGACGCGGGGAACGGCTGGCCGAGGACGTTGCGGCGAGCGGAGGTAAGCACCCTTAAGAGCCGCCGGAAACAGGGTTCGCGTATGCAACCGCGCGACCTGTCCGACCACGTCGCCTACGAGGCGGGTCGAGGCATCGAGGAGGTCGCCCGCGAACTCGGGCGCGACCCCTCGGAGTTCGTCAAGCTCGCCTCGAACGAGAACCCCCACGGCCCCTCCCCCGCGGCCGCCGACGCCGTCCGGGAGGCCGCGGGGAGCGTCAGCTCCTACCCGAAGTCTGCACACACCGACCTCACCGACGCCGTCGCCGACCGTTGGTCGGTCGATTCCGCGCAGGTGTGGCTCGCCAACGGCGGCGACGGCGCGATCGACTACCTCTCCCGGGCGACGCTCGAGCCCGGCGACGACGTCCTCGTCCCCTCGCCGGGGTTTGCCTACTACGGGATGAGCGCCCGCTTTCACCACGGCGGGGTTCGGGAGTACGACCTCGAGCGCGACGCGGACTTCGCCCAGACGCCCGAGACGGTGCTGTCGGCCTACGACGGCGAACGGATCGTCTACCTCACGAGCCCGCACAACCCCTCGGGGTCGACGATCGAGCTCGCGGACGTCGAACGGATCGCCGCGGAAACCGACGCGGAGACGCTGGTCGTCGTCGACGAGGCCTACGGCGAGTTCGCCGACGTCGACAGCGCCGTTTCCCTGCTCGAGGGTCGGGACGGCTTCGAGGCCCGCGACGATATCGCCGTCCTGCGGACGTTCTCGAAGGCCTACGGTCTCGCGGGCGTTCGCCTGGGCTATGCGATCGTCCCCGGCGAGTGGGCCGACGCCTACGCCCGCGTGAACACCCCCTTCGCCGCCAGCGAGATCGCCTGCCGGGCCGGACTCGCGGCCATCGACGACGACGAGCACGTCGAGCGAACCGTCGAAACCGCGCGCGACTCCCGAGAGTACATGCGCGAGCGCATCGACGCGCGGGTCTGGCCCAGCGAGGGCAACTTCGTGCTCGCGGCGGTCGGGGACGCAACGGCCGTCGCCGAGGCGTGCCAGGAACGGGGCGTCATCGTCCGGGACTGCTCGAGCTTCGGCCTGCCGGGCTGTATCCGGATCACCTGCGGCACCGAGAGCGAGACCGAACGCGCCGTCGAGACGGTAAATGCCGTCCTCGAGGAGCTGGCCCCCGAACGGGAGCGGGAGGTGACCGACGCGTGAGGATCGCCGTCACCGGCACGCCGGGAACGGGCAAGACCACCGCGACGAAACTGCTCGAGGACCGGCTCGCGGACGGCGAGTCGCCGCTCAAGGGCGACGCCCTCGAGGTGATCCACCTCAACGAGGTCCTCGAGGACGAGGAGCTGTACACCGCGATCGACCCCGATCGAGAGAGCAAGATCGCCGACCTCGACGCGCTGACCGACCGCCTCGCCGACTACGAGCGCGCGGTGATCGAGTCCCACCTGGCACACCACTTCGAGGCGGATCGCGTCGTCGTTCTGCGCTGCGAGCCCGCACAGCTCGAGGGGCGGCTGCTCGAGCGCGGCGAGAGCGAGGCCAAGGCCCGGGAGAACGCCGAGAGCGAGGCCCTCGACGTCGTGCTCGCCGAGGCGGTCGAAGAACACGGCCTCGAGTCGGTCTACGAGATCGACACGACCGACCGCGACCCCGGGGCGGTCGCCGACGCGCTCGCAGCCGTGATCGCCGGCGATCGGGAGCCAAGCGCCGGCGAGGTCGACTTCGTGGGGTATCTCGAATGACCCTCGATCAGCTCCGCCCGTACGTCTCGGGCCTTCTGGATCCGTTCGTCAGCGGGTTCGACCGACTCGGGATGACGCCCAACGGCGTCAGCCTGCTGGCGTTCGGGGTGGCGGTGCTGGCGGCGGGCGCCTTCCTGCTCGGGGGGCGGGGGGCTCCGGTCTGGTTCGCCGCGGCCGCCGTCCTGGTCTTCCTGAACGGCTGGCTCGACGTGATCGACGGCGCGCTCGCCCGCGAGCAAAACGTCGCCTCCACCGGCGGGGACCTGCTCGATCACGTCCTGGACCGTTACGCCGACATCGTCATCATCGCCGGGCTGGCCGCCGGGATCGAGCACTACCTCCTCGGGTTCCTGGCGGTGACGGGCGTGGTGATGACCTCCTACCTGGGCACGCAGGCCCAGGCGGTCGGTCTCGAGCGGGTCTACGGCGGGCTCATCGGCCGCGCGGACCGGCTGGTGATCATCGGTCTCGTCGGTTTCCTGGCGTACCCGCTCTCGGGGGCGTACGGCGGGCTGACGCTGATCGGATGGCTGCTGGTCTTTCTGGCTGTCGTCGGCCACGTCACCGCGCTCCAGCGGTTCTACTACGCCTGGGCCGCCCTCGAGTGACCGCGCGGACGCCCTCGGACGGGCTCGCTCCCCGCGGTTTCGCGGCTCTGGGACCGCGCCGCATGGTTTATGGCGTCCCGGGATATAGGTTCGCCCATGGTCCAATGCGAGATGTGTGGCACCGAGACGTCGTCTCCGAAGACGATCAAGGTGGAGGGTGCGAAGTTAGACGTGTGCTCGAACTGCACGGAGTTCGGGACCGAGGTAAAACAGACGGGGAGCTCGAGCTCGTCGACGAAGTACTCGACCGGGTCGAGCGCCTCGAGCTCGAGCTCGAGTTCGGGCGGTTCGACGTCCTCGGGTTCGAGCTCGAGTTCGGGTGGCTCGCGCCGTCAGGACATGTTCGACGACATGGACGAGCTGGCGACCGACTACGACGACCGCGTCCGTAACGCCCGCGAGGAGAAGGGACTGAGCCAGTCCGAACTGGCAAACGAGTTAAACGAGAAGGCGAGTCTCATCCGGAAGATCGAACGGGGCGATACGCTTCCCAGCGACCGGGTGCAGTCGAAACTCGAGAGCTTCCTCGGGATCGAGCTGAGCGCCGAGGGCGGCTCCGCCGAGGACTCGGAGTGGTCGGGCGGCTCGGCGACGGGCAGCTATACGCTCGGCGACGTCGTCAAGCGCAAGGACTGAGCGAGCGCCACGCCCCGACTCGCAAGCTATTTCTTTCCCGGGACGGGCGTCTCTCGTATGTTCGTTCTCGTCAACCTCAAGACCTACCCGTGCGATCCGATCGAGGTCGCGGAGGCCGTCAGCGACGTCGACGACCGGACCGACGCCCGCCTGGCGGTTGCCCCCCAGGCCGCCCACCTCGAGCGCGTCGCCGAGACCGGCGTCGAGACCTGGGCCCAGCACGTCGATCCGATCGAGCACGGCAGCAACACCGGCCACGCGCTCGCGGAGTCGGTCGCCGACGCGGGCGCCGACGGCACGCTGATCAACCACTCCGAGCGACGCCTGAAGCTCGCCGATATCGACGGCGCGGTTCGCGCGGCCGAGCGGGCGGACCTCGAGACCGTCGTCTGCGCGAACAATCCGGCCCAGATCGGCGCCGCGGCGGCGCTGGGTCCCGACGCCGTCGCCGTCGAGCCGCCGGAACTCATCGGCACCGGCACGCCCGTCAGCCAGGCCGACCCCGACGTCGTCGAGGACGCCGTCGACGCCGCCGCGGGCGTCGACGAGGACGTCTCGGTCCTCTGTGGCGCGGGCATCAGCACCGGCGACGACGTCGTCGCCGCGGGCGAACTCGGCGCCGAGGGCGTGTTACTGGCAAGCGGCGTCGCGAAGGCCGACGACCCGGCCGCCGCGCTCGAGGACCTGGTCGACCCGCTCTGAGCTAACCGTTTTCCCGGTGCCGACCCAACTCGTGGGTATGGGTTCGGACCACGCCGTCGAGACCGCACTCGAGAACCGCCTGATGAGCAACGGCATCTACGTCACCGACGTCTCCTGGCCCGGCGGCGACGAGGCCCCCGCCGACGGCGCGGCGATCGACCTCGAGTACGAGACCGTCGCCGAGGCGCCGGTCGTGACGACCGACGAGGTCAGCGCCGTCGTCCGCATGCTGCTGGCGGTCGCCGAGGAACGGGGGTGGACGCCGGGCCGGCTCGAGGCCACCTCGCTGTCGACCGACGGCGAGCTCCGGGGGGACTGGCACGTCGAGGCCGACTGGTTCGCCGGCCTCGGCGTGGAGCTCTCGGAGGTGGAGTTCTCTCAGCGGGTCCTCGAGACGGTGTCCCGACCCTCGGAGGTCGAGTAGCACCCGCATCCTCGAGGCGGCGAAACCGGGACACCGATATGGGCGCGGTCGCCAACGTCGAGTATGGACGCTCCAGTCCGCTCGTCGGAGTCCGCGGGAGCGCTCGGCGGGAGGGACCTCGCGCTCGGCGCGATCGATCTCGCCCTGCTCGCCGCGATCATCACCGCCGGCCAGCTGAGCCACGGCGTCGACCCCCTCGCGGAGCCGCTGGCCGCCCTCGAGACGATCGCCCCGTTCGCCGTCGGCTGGCTCGTCATGGCGCCGCTTGCCGGCCTCTACGCGCCCGGCGTCGGGAGGTCGCTCGCCCGCGCGGTTCGCGCGACGACGGTGGCGTGGGTCGCGGCGGCGAACGTCGGGTTGATCCTGCGGGCGTCGCCGCTGTTCGACGGCACCGCGACCTGGCCGTTCCCGCTCGTGATAACCGGGTTCGGCCTCCTGGCGCTTATCGGCTGGCGCGGCGTCTACGCGGCGTACGCCCGCTCCCGACGGTAGCGTTTCCGCGGCCGCCCGCGGGACCTCGGCTGAACTCCTCTCGATCCCGACGGGACGGTCCCGGCGACACATCGGTGAATGAATATAACGGTCAAAAGTTATTGTATTGTCGAGCGAGAACTCGCTCGAGGGACGCCGCCCTCGTGCGATTTTCGTCCGAGCACCGGTTCGTTTCGGCCGCGCTACGTTTATAAACCTCTCCCGCTCCGTCTCGGCCGACGGAGGGTACAATTTACAAAACCGCTCTATAAGTTATGGGTATTCAACCCCTCCAATACGCGTTAGAAACGGGTTCGCTATCGGCCTATTATGGGAAACACTTATACCGTTATTCCGCATAGTATAGAATACATTATGGCTGGATATTACGACATTGTTCTTGGCCTCATCCCGGTCGCACTGCTCGGCATCACCGCCGCACTGACGTTCGTCGGCCTGTCAGTGACGACGGCGATACCGGCGGGCGCGTTCGTCGCGATGGCGCTTATCGGCCACGCAATGTTCGTCAACGCTCCGGTCGATTCGGCCGAGGACGTCCAGTCGACCCACCAGCCGCTCAACGCGGACTGATCGACGCCTCGACCGGTATTCCTTTCTCATCTCCCGACGTCTTTTCGCCCGTGACCGATACCCTATTTCTGACCAGCGACGACGTCGACGGGCTCGCGACGCCGGCCGAGTACGTCGACGCCGTCCGCGAAGGGTACCGACAGCGCGGGACGGGCGCTCCGGCCCAGCCCCGCTCGAAACTCGTCCGCGAGGATCCGGCGGGGATGCTCACGGGGTACGCCGCGATCCTCCCCGACGACGGGGTCATGGGCGCGTACACGTACACCGCGGGGTTCGGCGCCGAGGACGCCTGGTTCGTGCTGTCGCTGTTCGACGCCGACAGCGGTGAGCCGCTGGCGCTGTTCGACGGCGCGAGCCTGAACCCGTTCAAAACCGGCGCGGCCGGCGCTGTCGGCGTCGACGCGCTGGCCCGCGAGGACGCGACGACCCTGGGAATCGTCGGCAGCGGCGCCCAGGCCCGTGGCCAGCTGCGCGCGACCGCGACCGTCCGCGACCTGACCGACGTCCGGGTCTACTCGCCGACCGCCGAGAACCGCGAGGCGTTCGCCGGCGACTTCGACACCGAGCTCGAGGCCGACGTCCGGGCGGTCGCCTCGAGCGCCGACGCGGTCGCCGGCGCCGATATCGTGATCACGGCGACGCGGGCGAGCGAGCCGGTGTTCGACGGCGACGAGCTCGAGCCCGGAACCCACGTGACGGCGATGGGCCAGTACGGCACCGACGGCCGCGAGCTGGATACGACGACGATCGAGCGGGCGACGTACGTGCCCGACCTGCGAGAGCGGGCGACCCACGACGCCGGCGCCTTCCTCGCGGCGCTCGAGGACGGCGTCGTCGACGAGGACCACGTCCGCGCCGAGCTCGGCGAGGTCGTCGCCGGGGTCGAACCCGGCCGAACGAGCGACGGAGAGATCACCGTCTTCGACAGCGGCGGCACCGGGATCGAGACCGTCGCCGCGGCGGGGATGCTCTACGAGCGGGCCCGCGAGGCGGGACTCGGGACCGAACTCCCGTTCGCGCCGGCGAGCGAGGCGCTGACGGGCGACTGACCGTCCGTCGCCGAGGCTCCGAAGCCGTCGGATAGCGGCGGATTACGAATCCATCGCCGACGGCAACCGCACGATACGGCGTCGGTACGCCGAACTAACGTTTAATTTCCGGTGTAATTCCTTCGAAAACGTAGGGGCGTTCAAACCCTTCGGCACCCTACCTCCGATCCATGTCCCGCGCGGCCGACCTCGTCGCGGCCCTCGAGGACCGCGACTCGCTGGCGATCGTCTGCCACGACAACCCCGATCCCGACTGTCTGGCCAGCGCGCTCGCGCTCGAGGCCATCGCCCGCGAGGCCGGCGTCGACGAGGTGGCGATCGCCTACGGCGGCGAGATCTCCCATCAGCAGAACCGGGCGTTCGTCGCCCTGCTGGAGGTATCATTGCGGGCGCTCGCGGAGATCGACGTCGACGACTACGACGCGATCGCGTTCGTCGACCACTCCCGACCCGGCGCCAACACCGAGCTTCCGGCGACAGTTCGACCCGAGATCGTGGTCGACCACCACCCCGGCGACTCCGTCGAGGGCGAGTTCGCCGACGTCCGCGTCGACTACGGTGCGACCGCGACGATCTTCGTCGACTACCTCGAGGAACTCGGGCTCGAGCCGACCTCGCGGCTGGCCTCGGCGCTACTCTTTGCCCTGCACCGCGAACGCCTCGACTTCGTTCGCAACCCGAGCGCCCGCGAGTACGAGGCGGCCCTCGACGTCTTCCCGAACGCCGACCTCGAGGTCCTCAACCAGCTGTACGGCAGCGCCTTCTCCGCGGCGACGCTGGACGCGATCGGGCGGGCGATCGCGACCCGACAGCGGCGGGAGTCCTCGATGGTCGCGACCGTCGGCCGAACCCCCGAGACCGACGCCCTGCCCCAGGCCGCGGACTACCTGCTCAACCTCGAGGGGGTGGACACGGTGCTGGTCTACGGCGTCGTCGGCGACGCCATCCGGCTGAGCGCCCGCTCGATCGATCCCGCGATCCACATCGGCGAGGCGCTGGCCGACGGGTTCGACGACCTCGGCTCGGCGGGCGGCCACCACGACATGGCCGGCGGTCGGATCGAGCTGTCGACGATCGCCCCCGACGTCGCCCCGGACGCCAGGGACCTGCTGACGGTCGTCGGCAGTCGGCTGCCCGAGCGGTTCTTCGCCGCGCTCGAGCCCGAAGACGAGGAGTAACCGTCACTCGATGTCGATCGCGCGCGAGCCCTCGCCGGGCTCGAGCTTGGGAAGCCGGATCGTCAACACGCCGTTGTTGACCGTCGCCTCGATCCCGTCGGCGTCGACGGGGCCGGGAAGGGTCACCCGCCGGCTGAACGACTCGAGTTCGCGCTCGCGCCGGAGGTAGTCGTCTCGCTCGTCGGTCGCCTCCCGCTCACGTTCGCCGTTGACGAACAGGGTCTCCCCCGAGAGCCTGCTCTCGAGGTCCGCGGACTCGTAGCCGGGGACGTCGACGGTGACGACGAACTCGTCGTCGCGATCGGCTAGGTCGAGGTTGGTCGCTCCGGCGCCCGGCCCGAACCGTTCGCCGGGCCCGGTCTCGCCCTCCCAGCTCCGGGCGGCTTCCTCGAACTGGCGGTTCAGTCGGTCGAACAGCTCCTCGAGGTGGTCGAAGGGGTTTCGTCGACTGGCCATTGCGGTTCGGGTCTACGCCGTCCCGCTCGAAAAAGCCATCTCCAAGCGTCGGGACTGTCACCGGCGCGGACGTGTCGGACCGCGAACGCGGCAGCGTCCAGCCCGCCCGTTTTCCGTCTTCCGACCCTACCGTCGAGTATGACGAAAGCGCTGTTCGTCGTCAGTGAGGAAGGGTACTGGGGAGAGGAGTGCATCGAGCCCCTCGAGACGCTCTCGGAGGCGGGCGTCGAGATCACCGTCGCGACGCCGTCGGGCGGGCCGCCCGAGCTCGACGAGACCTCGGCCGACCCCGACGAGGTCGGCGAAGAGACCGCCGAGCACGTTCGGGAGGTCCACGAGAGCGACGAGCGACTGAACGATCCGATCCCGACCGCGCGGGCCGACGCCGAGGCCTACGACGCCGTCGTCTTCCCGGGCGGACACGGCACCGAGTGGGACGTCAACCAGGACAGCGACGCCCGTCGACTCCTGCGAGAGGCCGTCGAGGGCGAGGACGGGAAGGCGCTCGTGGTCTGTCACGCCGTCGGGATGCTCGGGTTCGCCCGCGACAGCCAGGGCGCCTTTATCGTCAACGGCCGCCAGGTCACGGGCTTCCCCAACGAGTGGGAAGAAGAGATCGTCGACGAGAACGACGTGATGCCCGACGGCCGCAAGCTCCCCTACTGGGTCGCCGACGAGGTCGAGGCCGCCGGCGGCGAGTTCGACCCGGAGCTCGACGCCGAGACGAGCGTCACCGTCGACGGCGACCTGCTCACCGCGCGGGGGCCGGAGTCCTCGAGCGCCGCCGCCGACCGGCTGTGCGAGGAGCTCGACCTGTAGCGCGGAACCGGGCCAGTTATCCCTCCGGGTTGCCGAGTTCCGGTGTGACCGCCGACCCGTCCCCGCCCGAGCGAACCGTCGATCTCCAGAGCCGGAGCTACCGGATAACCGTCGACGACGGCCGGGAATCGTTCTTCGCGCTGAGTATCGAAGACGCCGCGAACGACGACGCCTGGCTGATGTCCGACACCGTCCGCGCGCTCGAGTCGATGCGCTAGCTCCGGCCGTTCGAACCGCGAGCGAGCGACGCCGTCGGTTCCGCGGGGAATCAGTCCCTTTTTACCTCGCGCCAGGGAACGCCAACTATGAGCTTCGAGGAAGACGACCGCGTCGTCCTGCACGACGAGCACAGCGAGTTCGACGGCGAGACCGGCACTGTCACCCAGACGATGGAGTCGATGTTCGGCGACGTCACCTACACGATCAGCTTCGAGGACGGCCAGGAGACCGGCGTCCCCGAGGACGCCCTCGAGGAAGCCGACGACGCCGACGTCGACGAGGAGTAATCCGACCGAGCGGTCCGGATACCGGACCCACCCGCCACCGGCACTGTACCCGAAGATGCCACAGATTCCGCTTCACTACGTCGACCTGCGGGCGTTTTGCTACGCCACCGAGGACGAGAAACGCGTCGAGCAGGCGCTTCGAACCTTCCTCCCCGAGGAGTTCGAGATCGACCGCGCCGAGAGCGAAGGCCACTACGGCGACCGCATCCTGGTGCTGTCGGCCCGCGTCGAGAACGCCGACGACGTGCGCCACGTCCTCTCGCGGCTCGCCGACCTCGAGGACCTCGACGGCCTCCTCGGCGAGCTCGACGACCGCGTCACCGAGAACACCGAACTCTTCTTGCGGCTGGACAAGCAGGCCGCCTTCGGCGAGGAGGTCCGCCTCGGCGAGGGGATCACGTTCCGCGCGAAGGTCGAGGCCTACCCCGCCAAGAAAGAGCAGGCCGTCGCGAACGCCGAGGAGATCCTCGAGCGCCTGCGCGACGAGGACTGATCGAGCGCAGCGTTCCGTCCGCCCGCCGAACGCGAAACAGGGGCGCCCGTACTGTAGCGCTTCGAACCCACCGATCAAACCGTGAGCACGACATGGTAGCTGTGTCAGTTGAGACGGTCGTCGAGGTCGCGACGACGGTCTTCGTCCTCTCGACGATGTTCGCTATCGGGATGGAACTGTCACTCGATCAATTACTGGCCGCGCTCCGCAAGCGGCGATTGATGGCGAAATCGTTACTGGTCAATCTCGTTGCGATCCCGGTACTCGCGTATCTGCTCGTCCGTCCCCTCCCCGTGGAAGCGGGATACGCGGCAGGGATCGTGCTGATCGCTGTGGCTCCCGGGGCTCCTTTCGGTCCGAAGTTCGCGGAAATATCTAGAGGGAACATCGAGTTTGCCAGCGGTCTGATGTCCGTTCTCGGGATCATCTCAGTCGTAACGATACCGGTGAGTCTAGCACTGCTTCTGCCCGGGAACGTTACCGTCGACCCGCTCGCAATCGGGTGGACGATCTTCGGTATTCAGCTGCTCCCGCTACTGGCGGGAATGGGGCTCGATTTTCAGTACTCCGCCGTGACGAACTGGCTGTATCCACCGGTACAACGGCTCTCCGATCTCTCGTTTCTCCTCTTGATCGGCCTCCTGTTAGCTGCCTACAGTACCGAGATGCTCACGCTCGTCGGCACGGGAACGCTGTTGGTTTCGGTCGTCGTTATTGCCGCGTCGCTAGGACTCGGATACGTCCTCGGTGGACCGGGACGGAACACACGAGAAGTGCTGGCGACGACGACCGCTGCTCGAAACGCTGCGATTGCGCTCTTCGTCGCTACGACCAGTTTTTCCGATCCGAACGTTCTGATGGTCGTCCTCGCGTTTTCGTTTATCAGCGTCGTGCTCTCGGGACTACTCGCCGGGGCGTGGAGACGACTAGCTACGTGATGCCGGACCGTCGTGGGTCCGCCTTTCGAGTCCGGGTCGGGATACGGCCCCTGTCACGTTCACCCGTCTCTGTAACGAATCGGCCGGTTCAGATCCACGGCTCGAACCGAATACGGAACGCGTGTGACTATCCACTGGTTCCCGTGTCCCGAAGGCCGGGCGTCGTCCCGCGGTCGCTCCGGAAAGGACTTACAGCAGACCGTCCGACGGTCCGGTATGCACGTTTCCGTCGTCGGTGAGGATCCCGTCCGCGACGCCGTCGAGACCGCGCTCGCGGACGTCGACGTCTCGATTCGCTCGGCCGATCCGGCCGACCTCGAGGACGCCCGCTTCGCCGTGGTCAGCGACGTCGCCGGCGCGGCGACGTTCGAGCGAGCGAACGAGGCGGCCCTGGCGGGGGGGACCCCCTGGATCGCCGTCGAGATCGGCGGGGTCGGAGGCCGTCCGCTCGCCGACCTCGACGCCGCGGTCTCGGGCTTCGCCCCCGCTACCGGCTGCTTCGAGTGCCTGCGGGCTCGCGTCGACTCCCACCTCGAGTCGGCCACCGACGAGCCCCGCGCCGACGCGAGCGCGGCCCGCTTCGCCGGCGCGCTCGCGGGTCGGGAGTGCGTGCGGGTGCTGTCGGGCGAGGAGCGGTCGGTCCTCGGCCACGTCCTCGAGGTTCCCCACCGCCGACGGCGGTTCCTGCCCGTTCCGGGCTGTGACTGTGGCGGCGGGCGCGACCGGAGCCTCGACCGGGACGACGACGACCTCGGGCTCGAGGCGGCCGTCGAGCACGCCGAGGGGGCGATCGACGACCGGGTCGGGATCGTCGAGTCGATCGGGGAGGTCGAGTCGTTCCCGGCGCCGTACTACCTCGCGACGACGGCCGACACGAGCGGGTTCAGCGACGCCAGCGCGGCCAACCAGGCCGCGGGCGTCGACCCCGACTGGAACGCCGCGCTGATGAAGGCCGTCGGCGAGGGCCTCGAGCGCTACTGCGCGGGCGTCTACCGCGACGCCGATTTCGTCCGCGCGAGCGAGGACGACCTCGAGCGAGCGGTCTCGCCGACCGACCTCGTCCGCCCCGACGACGCGCCCGACTACGACCCCGGGGAGAAACGCCGCTGGGTCGCGGGCGAGACCCTCCGGAGCGGCGAGGGGATCCACCTGCCGGCCGCGGCCGTCCAGTTCCCCCAGCCCGGCGAGGCGCTCGTGCCCGCGATCACGACGGGACTCGGCCTGGGCTCGTCGACGGTCGACGCCCTGCTGTCGGGGCTGACGGAGGTCCTCGAACGGGACGCGACGATGCTTTCCTGGTACTCGACGTTCGAGCCCCTCGGGCTCGCCGTCGAGAGCGAGACGTTCGCCGCCCTCGAGCGTCGCGCGGCCAGCGAGGGACTGGACGTGACGGCGCTGCTGGTGACCCAGGACGTCGACGTCCCCGTCGTCGCGGTGGCGGTTCACCGCGGATCCGAGGGCGGCGAGGCGGAGTGGCCCGCGTTCGCCGCGGGCTCGGCGGCCGGCCTCGACGCCACCGAGGCGGCGACGGCGGCGCTGGCGGAGGCGCTACAGAACTGGATGGAGCTGCGGGGGCTCGGCCCCGACGAGGCCGAATCGGCCTCGGCTGCCATCGGAGAGTACGCCTCGTTCCCCGAGCCGGCCCGCGCGTTCGTCGACGTCGAGCGAACGGTGCCGGCGGCCAGCGTCGGTCCCGATCCGGCGCCGACCGGGCGCGACGCGCTCGAGGCGATCCTCGAACGGACGACTGACACCGGACTGGAGCCCCACGCGGCGCGGCTGACGACCCGCGACGTCGAGAGACTGGGCTTCGAGGCGGTGCGGGTCGTCGTCCCCGGCGCCCAGCCGCTGTTCACCCGCGAGCCCTTCTTCGGCGAGCGCGCCCGGGAGGTGCCGGCCGAGCTCGGGTTCGAGCCCGCGCTCGAGGGGCCGTTCCACCCCTATCCCTGAGTCGCGTTGTCGCCGGCGCTTCCGTTGGTCTCGTTGGAGTCCCCTTCGACCGCCTCTCGCTCTCGTTCGGCCTCCTCATCGTCCTCGATGATCTCGAGGTCGACCGCGTCGTCGGTGATCGTGATCAACACGAGGCTCGTCTCTTCGGTGATCGTGCCCGTCTCGACGAGGTTCTCGATCTCGTCGCCGTCGCCGTGGCGGATGACGCGGAACTGCTGTTCCGACCCGTTGATGTGGGGCGGCGCGACGCGCTCGCCCGGCGTTATCGTGTAGCTCTCCTCGTAGGTCTGGCGGTCCTGGCCCCGGGCGGTGGCGTCGAGGCTGATGTTGTACGACCGCTCGCCCTCGTTGGTGATCTCGACGGGAACCGGGCTCTCGAGGCCCCCCGTGAAGTGTTCCTCGACGGCGTCGACACAGCCCGCGAGGCTCGCGACCGCGACGACGCCCGCGGACCGGAGTACCGTACGGCGGTTCACGATCGGCTCTCGGGCCCGAGCGACCGTCAGTATTGCCATTCCGACCCGCAGGTCCGGTCCCAGCTCGAGGCGCGCTCGACGGCCGGGACGATCCGCTCGAGACCGTCGAGCCCGGCCGCGTTCGCGGCCCCGAGACGGCGACGGCTCGACGGCCCGACGGCGGACGTTGATATGTTAACGGGTACCTTCTCGGCCACCTACTGTGTGTAATAGGACGATGATTCGTGATAGAACGCCGCGAGTCGGCCACGCACGGCCGACCTCGAGGGCGATCGGCGGGGGAGCGCGGCCGACGGGAACGGGGACCGAACGGCGACTGTGGGGGGTGAGCGATCGGTGACCCGAAACGCGACGATGGCCGCGGTTGGCGTCCTCTCGGTGCTCGCGCTCGTCACCGCCGCGCTGGGATTGTATCGGACGTTTTCGTTCGTCGCCGCGGCGACCATCCTGTCCGTGTTCGCCGTCGCGACGATCGAGCGAAGCGAGAGCGAGTTCGACCTCGCGCCGTACGCCGGACTGATCGGGCTCCTCGGCGCGTTCTTCCTCGCCGGGCTCGCCGGCATCTGGCTGACGTGGGCGCCCGGCGCCGCCGACTACAGCTACGTGCTGGGGCTGCCGATCCCGACGCTGCTTTACTTCGGGTTCATCTGGTTGCTCCCGCTCACCGCCGCGATCTACTACGCGTTCCTCTTCGATCGCGTCGCGGGCGAAGAGATCGTCGAGAGCGTCCTCGAGGACGCCCGCGAGGCCCAGCGGCGCGAGTCGTTCCCGCTGGCGCCCGATCGGTCCGAACGCCCCCTCGAGGCGACCGACGGAGGTGAGCGGGCGGATGAGTAGCGCCGTCGGCCTCGCCGTCGCCCCGCTCCAGCAGGGCGGGATCCCCGTCGCCGACGATCCGATTATTCTCGGGTTCGGCGCGGCGTACCTGCTGATCGTCCTGCTAATCGGCGTCTGGGGCTGGATGCGAACGGACACGACCAGTGACTTCCTGATCACGGGCAAGAGCATCGGCACGTGGGTGCTCGCGATGACGGCCTTCTCGGTGATCCAGTCGGGCTTCGGGTTCGTCGGGGGGCCCGAACTCGTCTACGAGTTCGGGACAACGGCGCTGTGGATCTTCTTTACGGCGCCGCTTGGCTTCCTGCTAACCTGGGTCGTCCTCGCGAAACGGCTGCGCCTGCTCGCCGACATCAGGAGCGTCCTCACGCTCGCGGATGCGACCTACGTGCGCTACGAGAGCGATTGGGTCCGGGGCCTGACGGGCGTGGCCGTCGCGCTCGGCGTCGTCGCCTACCTGGCAGTCAACCTGGCCGCGCTGCAGTTCGTCATGCGGGCGATCTTCGGCATCCCCGTGCTGTGGGGGCTGTTCGGCGGCGCGCTGATCCTGCTGTTGTACAGCATGCTCGGCGGGATGATCGCCGGCGTCTGGACCGACTTCCTGCAGGCGATCACCATGATCGTCGGCGCCGTGTTCGTCTTCGCCTACGCGGTCTCGTTCGGCGGCGGCATGGAGACCATCTCGCGGAACCTGGCGAGCGCGGACCCGAACCTGATCTCGCCGTTCGGCGCGATGGGCGGCGCGACCACCGCCATCTTCGTCGGGGTCGCCTGGTGGATCCTCTTCTCGGTCGGCGCGGCCGGTCAGCCCCACCTGATCACGAAGTTCTACATGAGCCGCAACATGACGATCCTCAAGTGGGGCGCGCCGATCGCCGCGATATCCTACGCGATCTCGAGTCTGATCGCGTTCTCCGCGGGGCTGTCGATGCGCGCGATGGTCGAGGCGGGCGAGCGCGCGGAGACGTTCTCGGCCTCGGAGGTCGGTCCGGTCTTCGTGCTCGATCACACCGGCAGCGTCGTCGCCGGGCTGATCCTCGCGGCGCTGCTCGCGGCGATCATGTCCACGAGCGACTCGTTCCTGAACATCGGTGCCGCCGCGATCTCGCGGGACGTTCCACGCGCGCTCGGTCGCCCGATCACGGACACGACGACCGAGCTTCGGGTCACCCAGGGCGCCCTGGCCGGCCTGACGGTCCTCTCGACGGGGGTCGTCTACTACTCCGACGCGCTGGTCGGCATCCTCGGGGCGATCAGCTGGGGCTTTTTCGCCGCCGCGTTCGTCCCCGTCGTCGTCTTCGGACTGAACTGGAAGGGCGCGACGAAGGAGGGAGCGATCGCCGCGCTCGTCGTCGGGATGGGCTTCAACGTCGTCTACAACGTCGTCCCGCAGGCGGCGGCCGTCACCGGTACCGAGTGGCTCAACGAGGCCGTCATGGCGATCTACCCGTACCCGCCCGAGGTGCCGGCAGAGGCGATCTCGCTGCTCGTGACGATGGCCGTCTTCGTCTTCGTCTCGATCGCCACCCAGCGCGGTCAGAAACTCCCGGCCGACCTCCACCCCCTCTTCGAACGATGATGACCACGGCCGAAGAACCGATCGCCCGCCTCATGCGCTGGATCCGCCAGCGACCGAACTCGATCGAGTTCTGGGAGCTGGTGATCACCGACGAACGACTGCTCTGTTGTTTCGTCGGCGAGTCCTACCGCTCGATGCTGCTTCGGGCCGACACGGGCGAGCGCGACCGGGCGCTCGTCGACGACAGCGCGCTGGGGGAACTCGAGACCCTCGACGAGCGGAACGTCTCGGTTCCCCTCGAGGCACTCGAGTCGATCCGCCTCGTCGACGGGACGCGACTCAGGCGGGCCGCACTCGAGATCGAGTGGACCGACGACCCCGAGGGAGGCTCACGCCCCGAGGGCGGTCTGGAGCTGTACGCCGCCCGCGGCGCCGACCCCCAGCGCGAGCGCGTCGCCGCCCTCGCCGACGAGCCCGCGCTCGAGGGCATCGATGTCGCGGTCGAGTCGCGGCGCCTGCCGTTTCTCTGAATTCTCGACGGCCGGGTCGACGCGGACGATTTTTCACGGTGAAGAATGAGGGATCAGCTATGCCCACGGGAGCGACCACGACCGTCGAGATCGACACCACGCTGTTCATCACCGTCTCCGGACCGCCGGGCTGTGGCGCGACGACGCTGTGCGAGCGACTCGCCGACGCCATCGGCTGCCCGTACGTCTCGGGCGGGGACATCTTCCGGGAACTCGCCGAGGACCGCGACCTGAGTCTCAACCAGCTGACGGCCGAGGCCGAGGCCTCCGACGAGATCGACCGCGCCCTCGATCGGCGGCTGCAGTCGATCGCCGAGAAGTGGGGCACCGCGAACAAACCCTTCATCCTCGAGTCCCGGCTGGCGGGCTGGATCGCCGGCGATCGCGCAGACCTGCGGATCTGGCTCGACGCCCCCGAGGACGTCCGCCTCGAGCGCATCGCGGATCGCGTCGAGACCGAAGCCGAGATGCGGGTCCGGGAGGTCAGCGAGGCCGGCCGGTACGAATCGTACTACGAGATCGACATCGACGAGCGGGAGTTCTACGACCTCCAGCTCAACACCGCCCGCTGGGGGAAGGAGGGCGTGTTCCAGGTCGTCCGGGCCGCCCTCGAGGAGTACGATCCCGACGCGGATACGGGGGCGTTCCCGACGCCGGCGCTGGATCCGTAATCGCTCCTTCGACCCCGTCGAAACTACGCCGAGGGGACGGACAGTCGGACCGATAGCGCCGAGATCGATCGCATCGTCGATCGACGAACGCGGTCGCGATTCTCGTAGCCGAGAGTTTCGCGGAGGATTCTCGAGGGATTTCCTGACGAAGCGTTCGGACGCGGACGATCTCTCCGAGCAAAAAAGGCGACTGCGGGCGCGAGTGGAAAAGCCGACGACCGCTCATCCCGGCGTGGGTGCGCCGGGACCGGTCGGCTTTTCGTTATCGTTGCGGTCGTCGCGGTGAAGGATCGCATCGCGGACGCGGTCGAACGCCGATCGATCCGTGCGGACGACGGGAGTGTACATGGTCCACATCGGTGTTACCGTTTGACATACTTGGGTCTGACGGGAGCGATCGCCAGGCGATCGAAGGCCGAGGCACTCTCCGCAGCGACTCCTCGAGGACGGAGCACCCGTCGACGCCGGACGTCCCGGCCTCCCGAGCCGACTCGGTCACCGACGGGTTCCCGGACCGTTTCTCCTCGCTCACCGGTAGCGCGATCCGAATCGTCGCCGCTCGGCCGTCCTCGCGGGAGCGCGTCGGCGTCGACCCGACGGGTCGCGTCCGCCGGTAGTTCTTTCATGATATCTGTTCTCGTACACCATTGATGACGTACTTCGTTACGCTCGAGGGGGAGACCGACGAGGAGGGCCGCGAGTCGTTCTCGTGGGAGGTCCCCGACGGGTTCAACGCGGCCGTCGATCTGGTGGGCAAACACGACGACGGCGAACGGACCGCTCTCCACCAGGCCTACCCCGACGGACGGCGCGAGCGCTACAGTTTCGACGACCTCGATCGGCGCTCGAGCGCCGTCGCGAACGCTCTCGAGTCGCTGGGGCTGGGGTTCGGCGACCGGGTCGCGGTCGTCGTTCCCCAGAAGCCCGCGAACGTGCTGACTCATCTCGCCTGCTGGAAGCTCGGTGCGGTCTCGCTGCCGCTGTCGGTACTCTTTGGCACCGACGCGCTCCGCTACCGGCTGACCGACAGCGAGGCCCGGATCGCGGTCGTCGACGCCTCCCAGTGGGAGACGGTCCGGGAGGTCGCGCCCGACTGTCCCGACCTCGAGGACGTACTGGTGGTCGACGGCGAGCCCGAGATCGAAGGCGGGACCGTCGGCGACGCGTCGGTCTCGCGGTTCGAGACGGCGATCGACTGGACGGACGACGACTACGACGTCGCCGAGACGGACGACGACACGCCCGCGATCGTCATGTACACGAGCGGGAGCACTGGGAAGCCCAAGGGCGTGCTCCACACCCACGGCGTCTGGCTGGGCCACTGTCCCGCCTTTTCGATGTACTTCGAGCGCGACCTCGAGGGCGTGTACTGGACGCCCGCCGACTGGGCCTGGATCGGCGCGCTTGGCGATCTGGTCTTCCCGGCCTGGCACTACGGCCAGCCCGTCGTCGGCTACCCGATGGGGTCGTTCGACCCCGAAACCGCGTTCGAACTGCTTTCGGAGTTCGACGTCACCGGTTCCTTCCTCCCCCCGACGGCGATCCGAATGCTGATGGACGTCGACGATCCCAGCGACCGCTACGACCTCTCCCTGCGGGCGATCTGCTCCGGGGGCGAGCCGCTCACGCCGGAGATCCTCGAGTGGGCCGAGGCCGAACTCGAGGGAACGGTCGTCAACGAACTGTACGGCCAGACGGAGGCGAACCTTCTGGTGACGAACTGCCGGGAGTGGTTCCCCGCGCGTGCGGGCAGTATGGGGAAACCGGTCCCCGGTCACGAGGTCGCGGTGCTCGACCCCGAGACAGGTGAGCGGGTCGAGACTGGCGAGATCGGCGAGATCGCGGTTCGACGCGGCGAGGATCCGGTCGTCTTCGATCGGTACTGGAACGAACCCGAGAAGACCGAGCGCGCGACCCTCGAGAGAGGCGGCAAGCGAAGCGGTGCAGTACGCTCCGCCTCTGACGTCGCGGGAGACGGCGAGAGCTGGCACCTGACCGGGGACCTCGCCGAGCGCGACGCCGAGGGCTACCTGTGGTTCAAATCGCGGGGCGACGACCTCATCATCACCAGCGGCTACCGCGTCGGTCCCCGGGAGGTCGAGGAGGCGATCCTCGAGCACCCGTCGGTCGCCCAGGTCGGTGTCGTCGGGGTACCCGACGACCGTCGCGGCGAGATCATCAAGGCCGTCGTCCAGCCCGCGGCGGGGACGGACGGGTCCGAGGAGTTACGCGAGGAGATCCGTGCGCGGGTCCGGAATCGACTGGCCGAGTACGAGTACCCCCGCGAGATCGAGTTCCGCGAGGAGTTACCGCGGACGACGACGGGAAAGATTCGACGGTCCGAACTCGAGTAAGCAGGGTCGTCGCGCCCGGCTCGAACGGTTACTCGTCGGGCGAGTAGTTCGGCGCCTCGTCGGTGATGACGACGTCGTGGGCGTGGCTCTCGGCCTGGCCGGCCGAGGAGACCCGGACGAACTCGCTGCGCTCTTTGAACTCGGGGATCGTCGGGGCGCCGACGTAGCCCATGCCGGACTGCATCCCGCCCGCGAGCTGGTGGAGTTCGGACTTGAGCGTGCCCTTGTACGGCGTCGCGGCCTCGACGCCTTCCGGGACGTAGTCGTCCTCCTCCTCGGGCTCTTCCTTGAGGTAGCGGTCGCTGTCGCCGGATTTCATCGCGCCGACCGATCCCATGCCGCGGTACTGCTTGTACTTCTTGCCGTTCATCGTGACGACGCGGCCGGGGGCCTCGTCGGTGCCGGCGAAGTAGGAGCCGAGCATCACGGCGTCGGCGCCGGCGGCGATCGCCTTGATCGCGTCGCCGGAGTAGCGAATGCCGCCGTCGGCGATGACGGGCACGCCGTGCTCGCTCGCGATGTCGGCGACCTGTGCGACCGCGGTGATCTGGGGCATGCCCGCGCCGGAGACCACGCGCGTGGTACAGATCGAGCCGGGGCCGATGCCGACCTTGATCCCGTCGGCGAACTCGACCAGTTCCGCGGCGGCCTCGCGGGTGCCGACGTTACCGACGACGACGTCGGCGTCGACGGATTCGCTGATCTCGCGGGCGCCCTCGATGACGTTGCGGTTGTGCGCGTGTGCGGTGTCGATAAAGAGGATGTCGGCGCCGGCCTCGGCGGCGGCCTCGGCGCGCTCGCGCTCGAAGGGACTGACGGCGACGCCACAGCGCAGCCGACCGTCCTCGTCGCGGACCGCCTCCTTGTACTCGCGCCGTTGGAGGATGCCCTGCATCGTGACGAGTCCCACGAGGAGGTTCTCGTCGTCGACGACCGGGACGCGCTCGATCTTGTGCTCGTACATCAGGTCGAACGCCTCGCGGGGGTCGACGTCCTCGTGGACCGTGATGACCTCGTCGGTCATCGCCTCGGTGACGGGGTCGTCCTCGTTGACCTCGAGGTGGGGCCGGATGTCGGTGCTCGAGATGATCCCCAGCACCTCGCCGCGCGTGTTGACAACGGGGGCGCCGCCGACGCCCTCGCGGGCCATCCGCTCGTCGATCTCGCGGACGCTCATCTCGGGGTCGGCCGTGACGACGTCCTCGTAGGGGATGACGAGTTCGTCGGCGCGTTTGACGCGACCGACCTCCTCGACCATCTCGTCGACGTTCATGTTCCGGTGGATGACGCCGAGCCCGCCGTGGCGGGCCATCGCGACGGCCATGTCGCTCTCGGTGACGGTGTCCATCGCGGCCGAGAGGATCGGGATCGAGAGCTCGACCGAGCGGGAGACGTGCGAGGAGAGGTCCGCGTCGTCGGGTTCGACGCGGCTCTCCTTCGGTCGGAGGAGGACGTCGTCGAACGTTAGCGCTTCCGGTACCTGCAGTTTCGAAGAGTAGGGCTCGTGCTCGGGAGCGTCGTTCGCCATGTCAACCGTCCGGAAGCGCCAGCAAAAAGCGTTGCGAGACGGGCGGAGGTTGCGAATCGGTCTCGGGGACGATCGCGGCGGATCACCGAGCGCGACCCGACCATAACGGATAATCAGGATGGTACGGGAACGTTCACCGCAGTTCCAGATGAGTGCATCTTTGTCAGCATCTGGCCGTTATGGGCTGAGATACACCGAGTTGTGTAACCGCTTCTCACGCAACGTTTATTGATGGGCCAGTAGACCGTACGTGTATGAACGCTGTGAGTTTCAGCGACTCCCGAACTGCCGGCCAGACGAGCGCTGCCGCCGTCGCTGCCACTATTTTCGGGAAATTTACATTCAAACTCACAGCGCGGGGCCTTCCGTCCGAGTGGCTCGCGGCGTGGCGTTCCCACTCGTCCCATCACCCATCGGCCTCGGGTCACGGCCATCGTCCCTGAGCGATGAGCACGTCCCAGCACCCGGTCGCCCTCCGGCTCGAGAGCCTGGTAGGCGGCGACACTAGGCTGTTGGCGCTCGTGATGATGCTTCCGCTGATCGACGGGATCTTCCCGGCGCTGATCCTGGCGGGAGCCCTGAACGATCCGCTGAGCGCCGTCCAGGTCGGTCTGCTGATCTTCGGGGGGAGCGCCACCGTCGCGGTTATCCTCGCCGAGATGAACGGCACGCCCCGTGAGCAGATCAAAGTGGTCCTGCTCGTCGGCGTGCCGCTGATCGCGCTCGCGGCCGTCCAGGCGGCGCTCGCCCCCGCGATCGATACCGTGCTCAACAAGGCGATCTTCGAGCGGTTTGCGGCGATCGTCATCCTCGCGATCGCGGCCAAGACCGCCAGCGCGACGATCGGCGAGTACCTGCCAAGCCCCGCCGTCATCGTCGGACTGGGCCTGCTGGCCAGCCTCGAGCCCTCGGGCGCGGCGTTGGTCGTGATGGACGACCCCGCGCTGGTCGCGAACGCGACGCTGGCGGCGGTCGTCGGCGTCGCCTTCGCGCTCTCGATCGCCATCAGCGGTCCGTACCTGCGCGAGTACATGGACATCGACCGGTTCCGGTTCGGCAGCGCCGTCGCGCTGGGCCTACTGCCGCTGTCGCTGGTGGGGATGGCCTTCGGCCAGGCCCCGCTGGCGGCCCTGCTGGTCGCGGCCGTCTTCGCCGTCGATATCCCCCTCGAGCGCGGCGAGGACGAGGACGTCTCCGCGCGGTCGCAGTCGACCGAGCGCTCGCCGCGGTTCTCGACGCCGTCCCCGTCGCCCTCGTCGTCGACGGAGTCGGCGCCCGCGGTCGGCACGGGCCCGCTGTTCGACCCCGGCGGCTCGCGTCCGAGCTCGAGTTCGTCGGCGTCGACCGACGGCGGGCAGGACGAACTCGAGGACGACGCCGACGCGGAGGACTCGAGCGACGAGGCCCTCGGCGAGGACGAAGAGGAACGCGCCCCCTGGCTGTGAATCGCGGGACGGAGCGTCCGAATCGAAACCACTTTAGGGCGGATCCCCCAACGTAGACTCGAGGGGTCGTGGCCAAGCCAGGCATGGCGACTGACTCCAGAGGCACCGCGCCCGGGACGACACTCCAGACTGATATACTGATCGGGCACCTGATCAGTGTCCGTGTGATGACCCTCTGGAGTTCCGAGGCGCACCGGAGATATCAGTCGATCGGGGGTTCAAATCCCTCCGACCCCATACCTCTGCGCCGAACAAACTCGTGAGGCGCAGGTATGTAATTCGGAGGGATTTGAATCAGGGAGCAGCGTGAGTGATCAGCGCAACCTTTGAACATCTGGAAGGAACGTCTCAATCCAATCGCTAGCGAAACTCAGCCGATGGCTCAAGCGAAGAAA
>NZ_JAAVUO010000025.1:0-53445 GCF_012163165.1 Natronococcus sp. JC468 | reverse complement strand
GAACGAGGCGCCGGGGTTTAGAGGGGGGGACCGCCGATCCCCACCGGGAGCATGCGGGGGGACGGAAGACGCGGGGTGTTGAAAGCGGGTGGGCTCGCCGCCGTCGGCGGAACCCTCGTGTCGCGGTCGACGGCCGCCGACGGCGCGGCGGGGCAGGTCGGTTCGACCGAGCGGGGGTGGACCTCCAGTCGCGGGGACCCCGGTAATACCGGGTACGCGGCCGGAGAGAGTGGACCGGACGATCCCGCCGTCGTCGACTGGGAGCACACCGAGTCCGGCGGTTCGGTCGCGGTGAGCGACGGGGTCGTCTACCGGACGGCCGACGGCGCGGTTCACGCCTTCGACGCCGCCGACGGGGAACGGATCGCCGAGAGCGACGACGTCGGCGCGGACGGCACCCCGACGGCCGTCGACGGCAGAGTCTACGTCGGTGGCGAGGATCTCACCGCCCTCGAGAACGAGGGCGCGGAGCCCGTCTGGCAGCAGGGGTTCGAAAGCGACGCGGTTTCCGAGCCGACCGTCGTCGACGGACGAGCGTTCGTCGTCGCCGACGGGACGCTCCACGCGGTCGACGCCGCGGAGGGCGCCAGATTGTGGGCGTTCGAGCCCGACGACGGGACGCTGGTCGATCAGCCCGTCGCCGCCGCCGACGGCGCCGTCTTCGCGACCGACGGGCGGTTGCTGTACGCGCTCGAGGTCGGCAACGGCGACGTGCGCTGGAGCTCCGACGACGGCGGGTTTCGAGAGCAAGTCGTCCTCGCAACGGACGACGTCGTCGCGGTCCAGGTCGGCGGGGTCGACGAGGTCGCCGTCTACGAGACCGAAACCGGCGACCTTCGCTGGATCGGCGACGGGTACGCCGCGACGCTGGCGACCGACGATCGCATCTACACGCTGACCCGGGACGACATCGTCGGCTACGATCGCGAGAGCGGCGAGGAGCGGTGGCGGCCGGCGCTCGAGTCGGCGGTGTACGGTCCGCCGGTCGCGGACGGCGAGACCCTGTACGTCGGCATCCGGAGCGCGAACGGAGGGGCCGGGATCGTCGCGCTCGCCCTCGAGGACGGCACGCTCGAGTGGTCGATCAGAACCGACGCCCACCCCCACGAGCTCGCGCTCGCCGGCGACACCCTCTACGCCGCGGCCGGGGGGCTGCTGGCGATCCGGTCGGAGTCGGCGTTCGACGACGTCAGCGCCAACGAGAGCGACAGCGACAACGTCTCTCAGCCCGAAAACGGCAACGACACCTTCGAAACCCGAGATCCCGAAAACGCCGGCGTCGGGTCCGGAAACGACAGCGGGTCCGGCGAGGGGAGCAACGAAACCGAAGACGCCGACGAGGTGCTCGGCAACGACACCGACGACGAGGACGAGGCGGTACCCGGGTTCACGTCGGGCGCGGGGATCGCCGGCGGCGCCGTCGTCCTCGAGTGGTTGCGACGAAGCGCCGCCGGCGATCGACCCGCGTCCGTCAATCGGAAGTGAGCGTGCAGAGAGCGGGCCGCTTAACATCCTCACTCTCCAAGCGGGGACAATGAGTGAGTCGCGCGCGTTCTGTCCTCGCTGCGGAGATCCGGTACCCGACCGATCGGCGGGCGACCCCGAGGCGGCGACCGATCCGCTCCGCCCCGGCACCGAGGTCGAACTCTGCGATAGCTGTTACTTCGACGACTTCGACTTCGTCGACGCGCCCGAACGGATCGAGGTGCGGGTCTGCGCCCGCTGCGGCGCCGTCTACCGGGGGAACCGCTGGGTCGACGTCGGAGCGAAAGACTACACCGACGTTGCCCTCGAGGCGGTCAGCGAGGCCCTGGCGGTCCACGTCGACGTCGAGGACGTCGCCTGGCAGGTCGAGCCCGAACAGGTCGACGAGAACGCGATCCGGATCCACGCCTACTTCACGGGGGTCGTGCGCGGAACGCCCGTCGAGGAGCAGGTGACGGTCCCGGTCAGGATCGCCCGCCAGACCTGTCAACGGTGCGGCCGGATCGCCGGCGACTACTACGCCAGCATCGTCCAGATCCGCGCCGAGGGCCGAACGCCGACGAGCGAGGAACTCGAGCGCGCCGAGGAGATCGCGAACCAGGTCGTCGCCGACATGGAGGCGACGGGCGACCGCAACGCCTTCGTCACCGAGGTCGGCGAGACCGACGACGGCCTCGACATCAAGGTCTCGACCAACAAGATCGGCAAGAAGATCGCGAACAAGACCGTCGAGGAGTTCGGCGGCTCGGTGAACGACGCCGAGACGCTCGTCACCGAGGACGAGGACGGCAACGAGGTCTACCGGGTCACATTCGCCGTCCGCCTCCCGCCGTACAGGCCGGGCGACGTCATCGACCTCGCGGACGACGACGGCGGTCCGGTCCTCGTCCGCAGCGCCCACGGAAACCTCAAGGGAACCCGGGTGACCACGGGCGAGCGCTACGAGGCCGACTACGAGGAGGGCGACTCGCCGGAGGCCCGCAAGCTCGGCGAGCGCGAGGACGGCGTCGAGACGACGGTCGTCACCGTCGAGGACGAGAACGCGGTTCAGGTGCTCGATCCCGAGACGTTCCGGGCCAAGACCGTCGCCCGTCCCGACTACTTCGATCCCGACGCCGAGACCGTCCCCGTCCTGAAGAGCCGCGAAGGAGTACACATCCTGCCCGATCCCGATCCCGACACCGGCGACGAGGACGACGACGGCTACTACGACCCCTACGAGGACGATGCCTGAGGAGTCCGATCCCGACGCGGATGCGACCGCGGCGACGGGCGCCCTCGAGCGCGCCGACGCGCCGCTGGCGGCCGTCGTCGAGAGCGAGCGGACGGAGACGGCCATCGAGTCGCTTCGCGCCGAGGGCGTCTACGACGACTCGCGGCGCGTACAGGCGGTCAGCGACGTGGTCCGAGACCACGGCGAGCGCGTCGACGAGGCGCTCGAGGGACGCCGGGCTGCGAGCGAAATGACATCCTCGGAGGGCGACGGGAATCGTGAGAAGGGCCCCGAGCGGATCGCGCTCCCGATCACCGAACCCCCGACCGACACCCGCGTCCTCGAGGTCGTCCGCCAGCTCGAGCCCGCGTTCCGGAGCCGAGACCTCGAGGACCTGCTCGCCGAACGGGGCTGGAGCGACGCCGACCTCGAGGGTGCGCCCGGCTCCTGGGCCGTGATCGGCTCGGTCGTCCTCGTGACGCTCCCGAACGAGTGCCCCGACGAGACCGACGTCGCTGAGGCCCTGCTCGAGCTCCACGGCGGGGCCGACAGCGTGCTGGCCGACGAGGGGATCGCCAACGAGGGGACGGCGGGCACCTACCGCGAACCCCGGACCCGCCTGCTCGCGGGCGAGCGCGACACCGAGACGGTCCACGTCGAGCACGGCACCCGATACGGGCTCGATCCCGCGACGGTGATGTTCTCACCGGGCAACCAGGCCGAACGGGTCCGGATGGGCGAGGTCGTCGACCCCGGGGAGCGAGTGTTCGACATGTTCGCCGGCATCGGTTACTTCGCGCTCCCGATGGCTCGCTCAGGTGCGCGGGTGACCGCAACCGAGCTGAACCCGACCGCCTTCCGCTACCTCCTCGAGAACGCCGTGCTCAACGACGTCGGCGATCGGATCGACGCCTACACGGCCGACTGTCGGGAGCTGGCGGGCGACCTCGAGGTCGACAGGGTAGTCATGGGCTACTACGGGCGCGCAGACGGCGCGGGAAGCGAGGACGCGACCGACGCTCGCGGCGCCAGAACCGACGAGGCCCGCGAGTTTCTCCCGCACGCCCTCGAGGCGCTGGCCCCGGGCGGGGTCGTCCACTACCACGAGGCGACCCCGGAGTCGCGGCTGTGGGACCGACCGATCGAACGGCTCGAGGCGGCCGCCGCGGACAGGGAGCTCGAGGTGCTCGAAACGCGACGGGTCAAGAGCCACAGCGCGGGCGTCGCCCACGTCGTCGTCGACGCGCGCTTCGGCGGCGAAGCGTGAGTCGACGCGACTCGAGGAGTGAGCCGGACGTGACATTCATACCGCGGGACTGACTGCGCGTACACATGGACCGAAACCAGCTCATCGCCCTGCTGTTCGTCGTCCTCATGGTGACCTCGATGATCGCCTGGGGCGCGACGGCGGCGCTCTGATGGCCGCCCACGGCTGTCGGCGTGGATCCCAGCGCGGATAGAACCCACGGAGCGGTTCACGGCGAACCGGTATCGGGACGGGAGTACGGTTTCGGCGTTCAGCGGTACCGGTGAACGGGAGAGGACACTGATCCGAGCAGCACCTCCCCGAAAACACCTACCGAGTACGCGACTCCCGTCGAACCGACCGCCTCGTTCCGGGCGGTTGTGGCTCTTACGTCGAAATCGCTTCGAACTCGGAGGCGCCACACTCACAGCCGCTCGGCAGGCCGATGGGTTGAACCGTGTTATCGGAAAACACCCACGCCGAGTAGACGCTCCCGCACTCGAGACACCGTGCGGCCACTTTCGTCCGATCTTCGGTCCCTTCAACGTCGTTTTCCTGCGTTTGCGGGGGGGTAGTCATACGAGCACAGAGATCCTTCCGACGGAAAGCATCGCGGGTTGTATAGACCACGTCGTTCTCGAATCCCGGAACGTACTACTGATCGTCCGGATGGGTAAACGTCAACGTACTCGTGATGAGGTTCTTGTGTGCGGCGTGGAAGCGTTTCGAGAGGGCCTGCTGAGAGACGCCCACGTCGTTCGCCAGTTCGCTCATCGAGATCCCCTGCGGAACGTCGTAGTAGCCTTCCTCGAGTGCAGTCACCAGGGTTTCGCGCTGTTTCGTCGTGAGATCGTACTGCGCGCTCGCCATCGGCTGTTCTTGCTCTTGCAGCTGGTTGAGCTCGAACGAAATATCGTTCTGCTGGCAGTACTCTTCGAACTGCGAGAGAGCCTCTCGGTCGTCGAATCGCATCCGTATCTCCCAGTTTCTATCCCTCGCGACCGCTTGGAGGATCGACGCTCCGAGCTCGACGTACGCGTACACGATCGTTTCGACGTTTTTCGTCCATTCAGCGCGGTACAGGATGGCGGCGTCCGCTCGATCGATACGAGCGACGTCGGTCACCGAATCGTCGTTTTGAAACGCTTCTTCGAACTCCGCGTGATCGCCGCCGCTCACCCAGAAGTACGGCATCACTCTGTTTTCCATCGTCGCCACGACCTGCTCGATTTCGACGACCATGTGTGGGGCTTCGGTGAGCGAATGGCACAGCGCAAAGTCGTCGGATTTTATCGAAAACTCAGCGACGATGCTCATACTGATGCTTTCCCCGATCTCCTAAGAAACGTACGCCGGGAAGCGAATGCAGAAGATCGGCCAAACGCCGGCTCTTCGCTCCCGTCCCGCTATTTGCTCCGGTCCCGACACGACCGCCGTTACCCGTCCGTATCCCAGACGTCCGCTAACGGACTCGAGCCCGACGAGCGTCGCGACCGGGAGCCGGAACCGCCACGACCGCTCCTCGAGTATCCGCTCGAGTTCCGATCCGAACCGCTCCGCGAACGATCGCCCGAACTCGAGCCGTCGACGGCCGCACTCGGCTCGAACGCCGGCAGCTCCGGGCGCTCCATCCGATCGACCTGGGCCGCGAACCAGTCGGGCATATCCGAACGGGCGCGGTCGAAGACGTCGAGCAGGCTCGAGTCGGCGAGGTAGGTCGCGCCGTAGTCGTCGGGCGCGCGGACGACCCGCCCGCAGGCCTGGACGATCGTCCGCAGGGCGGTCCGGTAGTACCACGCCCACTGGCCCTCCTCGAGGCGGTGGGCGACCCTCGAGTCGCCGGTGTTGAGAAACGGGGCCTTACACAGCACCTGCCAGCGACAGAGGTCGCCCTTCAGGTCCAGCGCTTCCTCCATCTTTACCGAGAGGAACACGTCGGGGTCGTCGCTCGCTTTCCACTCCTCTAAGGCGGCGTCGCGGTCGTCGCGGTCGTGGACGCGGATCCGATCGCCGACGCCGAAATCACCCAGGAGGTCGGCCAGTCGCTCCTGGATGGCGTAGGAGTGGGCGTGGATCAACCCCTTCTCGTCGGGGTGTTCCTGCATGAGCCGAACGATCGTCCGGGCGAGCTTCGGCGTCGTCTCCGATCGGTGCTCGTAGGTCATCTTCCCCTGCGTGACGTCGTACAGCGGGCGGTTCTCAACGGGGAAGGTGTGGGGGACGTCGACCAGCGCGACGTCGGCGGGGTCGAGTCCGACCTGCCGACAGAAGGCGTCCTTGTTCAGGATGGTCGCCGACAGCAGCGCGAATTTGTTGCCGCGGTCCCAGACGGTGTGACGGAGGTAGCGCTCGGGGTTCATCGGTTTGATCGTCAGGGGGCCGCCGAGCTTCTCGCCGTCCCCCTCGGAACCACCACCGTCTCCGTCGCTTCCGTTGGAACGCGGTTCGGACTGATCGACCAGCCACGTCGTCGGGCTCTCGGGGTCCCGGTAGTCCGAGACGAACCAGTCGAGTTCGCCGAGCAACTCCTGGAGGCGGTCGCGCTGACGGACCTCCCGGGGCGTGAGCGACTCCTGGCCGAGCAGCTCGTCCTTCCGGCGGGTGCAGATCTGCTCGAGGTTCTCGGCGTACCGGACCGCTCGATCCAGGCCGTCGATCTCGGGAACGCGCAGCTCGTCCCAGAACGGCACCGTCCGCGGCCCCAGCCGAATCGTCGCGTACATCTCGGCCCACTCCGCCAGTCCGTGAGCCTCGTCGATCACGACGACGTCGCGCTTGCGAAACACCTCGCTGCCGGCCGTCTGCATGAAGTAGGCCAGCGTCATCGCCGCAATCGACCGGTTCGAGGCGATCGCCCGGTCGGAGAAGTACGGACACCGGTGTTTGACCGAGCAGTCGTACCCCCGCTCGCGGACGCAGGGGGCCTGGTTCACCGGCGTGTCGCGCTCCTCGGGGAGGATGCAGGTGTAGTTCGACTTCCCACGGATGACGTTGAGATCCGCGAGCAGGTCGTCGGCCGCGACGTCGTCGAGCTGGGAAACCTGCGGGGTCGTGTAGTAGGCGCCCGCGGCCTCGCTGGGCTCGGCCTCGCCGACGGTCCGCGCGCAGCCGGCGACCGCGCGGGCGAGCAGGGACTTCCCGCTGCCCGTCGGCGCCCGCACCAGCACGACGTCGTTGTCGGCCGCGAACGCGTCCCGGACGTCGCGAAGTGCCGCCTCCTGAGCGCCGCGGTAGCTCGGCGCGGGGAAGGCCTCGAAGATCCGCTCGGGATTCACCGTTCGTCCCACGGTTCGGTCGCGCCCTAAAGGCTGCGAACCGTCTCGCGTCCCGCAGTCGTCGCCGACGGTTTCGGCCGACGTAACTCGAGAAGGCGCCGCCTATCGGTCGGTAGGAGCCCGGTACGGTGTCGGTAGCGGGTCGATTACGAATACGGACCCCGTCGTCGACCTCGAGTGCGGAAGGGTCGCTCAGCGGTAGAGCACCGCGGCGCCGTCAGGCCCGCGGCGGCCATCGTGCCTCGTGGCGTTCAAATCCCACCCCTTCCGCTCGCGGCGTCGGGTCGAACCGCGACGGCGATCGCGGTGGTGTGTCACGCGTTTGCTTTCGGTTCGAGGTTCCGTTCTCCGGCGCCGCCTCAGTTCGATTCGAGCCGCGACGTCTCCTCGTCGACCCGGGCCAGTCGCGCGACGTCCGCGTCCGTCGGCTCGTCGGGCAGCGCAGCGATACACGGGTAACACAGCAGGTAGTCCGAACCGTCCTCGAGCTCGAGCGCGATCGCGGTTCCGGCGTTGCCGGCCTCGCCGAACGACCAGATGTTGGCGATCCCGCCGGCGATCGTCACCGTTCGCCCGCAGCCCTCGCAGGTGTCCCGCGCCATGTGCGAGGATCGGCCCCGAGCGGTGAAAGTCGTTCCCCCGGCACAGCCGTTATTGCCGCGCCCACGGTACCGGCGACCATGGAGGTGCACTGCGAGGGCTGTGCCGGCTGCTGTCTCGACTGGCGACCGCTGCTCGAGGAGGGCGGGACCGACGCGGGTGATCGTGCCCTCGGTCGGTCGATTCCCGAAAGCGGCTCCGAGGCCGAGCGCACCCCGATCGACGACGGCTACAACTTCGCCGCGCTCACCCGCGACGAGGTTCGGACCTTCCTCGAGCGGGGGGCGGCCGCGGCGCTGACGCCGCGGTTCTGGGAGGTCGGCGAGGCCGAGGGCGTCGCGGTCGGCGACCGAAGGGTCGCCGCGGTCGCGGGCCGTCCCGCCTTCTTCGTCGGGCTCCGGAAGCCGCCCAAGCCCGTCGCCCCGTTCGGTCGCGAGGACGCGACCTGGCTGCCGACCTGCGTCTTCCTCGACCCGACGACGCTGCAGTGTCGGATCCACGGCACCGACCGCTTTCCCGACAAATGCGGCGTCTACCCCGAGCGAAACCTCGTGCTGGGCGCCGAGACCGAGTGCGAGCGCGTCGAATCGACGTTCGGTGGCGAGCGCCTGCTCGAGCGCGACCACGACGACGCCGACGACCTGCTGTTCGGCCCGCAGGCGATCGGCGCGAAGCTGTTCTGTCACCCTCGACCCGACGATCTCGAGGGACTCCTCGATCGACTCGCCGTAGACGAACTGCGACCCGCCGACCGCGCGGAGTGTCTGGCCGTCGCCGTCGCCTCGAGTCCGGGCACCCTCGCGATCTCCGAGCACCACTACGAGCGGGGGTACGAACGGGTGATCGAGTCGCTCGAGGGGACGAGGGCGGGCGACGCCGCGAGCGACGAGGACGCCTGGGTGGGTCCGGCGATCGAGGAGTGGGAACGACGGGAGGCGAGCGCCGGCGGAGCGATCCCGGCGCCGTCGGCCGCCAGAACGGTCGAGGAAGAGCGGGGCGCACCCGAGACGCCGGGCTGGGACGCCCTCGAGTGAGCTCCGCGGCGAAGGGGCTGCAACGCGACCGATTAAGGATCGAGCGTCCGTCACACCGGTATGAACGTGCTCGTGACCGGTGCGACCGGTTTCGTCGGGAGCCGCCTCGTCGCCGGGCTGTGCGCGCTGACCGACCACGACGTGACGGTGCTCGTTCGGGATGCCGAGGACTACGACCCGCCCGACGACGGGATCACCGTCGCGGAGGGCGACGTCCTCGAGGAGGGCAGCTTCGAGGACGCCCTCGAGGGGATCGATCTCGCCTACTACCTGATCCACACGATGGGGGGCGGCGACGAGGACCTGATCGCACAGGACCGCCAGGCTGCGCGGAACTTCGAGCGGGCGGCGACCGACGCCGGCCTCGGACGGATCGTCTACCTCAGCGGGCTGGGCAACGAGGACGAGCGGCTCTCGGAGCACCTGGCCTCGCGCCGGCTCGTCGAATCCGAGCTTCGGGCCGGCAGCGCCGACGTGACGGTGCTCCGGGCGGCGATTATCATCGGCGCCGAGAGCGCGAGCTTCCGGATCGTCCGCCAGCTCGCGAAGCGACTCCCGGTAATGGTGACTCCGCGGTGGGTCCACGTCGAGTGCCAGCCGATCGCCATCGACGACGTGATCGCGTACCTGCTCGCCGTCCTCGAGCGCCCCGAGACCGCGGGCGAAACCTACGAGATCGGCGGTCCGGACGTGCTCACCTACGGCGAGATGCTTCGAACGACCGCGCGGATCACGAGGGGATGGGAGCCGGTGATCGTCCCGGTTCCGGTGCTGACGCCGACGCTGTCGGCGTACTGGGTCGATCTCGTCACCGACGTCGACCCGCAGGTCGCCCACCGGCTGATCGAAGGGATGGTCAACCCGGTGGTCGTCGAGGACGACCGCCTGCGGGAGCTCGTCGGCGTCGACCCGACGCCGTTCGAGGAGGCAGTCCGCAGCGCGCTCGCCGAGGAGGTAACCCTCGACGGGGACACCCTCGAGAGCGGACTGCCCGACGAGGGGCACCCGCTCGAGGAATGACCCGGACGCCGGAGTACGGCGAGACCTGGGTGTACGAGAGCATCGTCGGCGCGCTGCCGGGCGTCGAGCTCTCGGATCGGCTCGCGATCGCGATCCAGTTCGCCGCCTTCGAGGCCGCGGTACTCGTCGCGGCGACGGCCTACGGGCTGTGGGACGCGGTGGTCGCGGGAACCGTCGCCGTCGCCGTCGCCGCGATCGGCAGCTGGCTCATGCTGCGGTACAGCCGCGCCGTTCGGGCACTTCACGCCCCGGCGGGGTACCGACGCGTGCTGTTCGGCTCGAACATCGAGGTCGTCCTGGGCGTGGTGGCGTTCGTCCTCCTGGTCACGTACCTGTTCGTCACCGATCCCCGGACCAGCGACGTGCCGTTGCTGACGGAGATCCTCGGCCCCGAGCCCCCGGCACTCGCGGTCGCTCTGCTCCTGTTGATCCTCTGGGACGTCGTCTACCGGATCGGCACCTGCTGGTGGGCGACCGTCGCCGGACTCTGGCGGTCGATCGTCTACGAGTTCGAGCCGGAGACGGCCCGAGAGTACGCCCGAACCGACGGGCTCAACGTGGCGTTCGCGGCCGTCCAACTGCTGTTCGTCCCGTTCGTACTCGACCACCCGATCCTCGTCGGCGCGCTCGTGGGCCACGTGATCGCCGTCGTCGCGGTGGCGGCGCTGTCGGTACTGTTACAGCGACGGTCCCAGAGAGAACCCGGCGGGACGACCCCCTAATCGGACTTGATCTCCTCGAACTTGTTCAGCAGCTCCTCGGCGGATTCGCCGGCGTCGTACTCGACCTTGCCGTGGTAGATCGTCCGCTCGTCGTCGAAATCCGCGTCCACCCGCGAGGCCTGCGCCTCGCGCCGCTCGTGTTCGTCCTCGTCATAGGCACCCATTGACATGGTAAGTATACACATTGTAGGGAGCTGACGCTTATCAATGTAACGGTGGTCCACACTCCGACCGTCCCGTCAGCGAACAGTATATACCCTCCCGGGCACAACCTACTGGCGTGGCACGGCCGCTTCGCTTTCGTTACTCGCCCGCTCGCTGGAGCGAGCAACGAGTCCGACAGGAGATACTGGGGCCGCTTCGCTCGAACATCGGCGCTCGAGCCGTCGCCCCGCGATTCGACATCGGCGCAGACTGGGAGACACACCGCTTCGAGATGCAAAACGGCGACCTCGCGCTCTTTGCCCGCAACGGCGAGGAAGCCTACTGGATGGGCAACACCGAGACCCCCTCGGCGCTGTGGAAGACCGACAAGTTCGGCTGGCAGAACGTTCCCTACCACGTCGCCCGGTGGAGCCAGCGGGAGTTGCTCGTGACGCTTCACGAAACCGACCCCTGGCTCGAGGACTACCCGTACCTCTCGTGGTTCTTCCTGCCCGTCTTCATGTCCAAGGACGGCCGCGAGTCGACGCGGGCCTTTTTCCGCGAACACGCCGCGGGCTTTCCCGACGCCGGCCGCCGCGAGTCGACGCAGTTCTTCGAGGAGTTTCTCGAAACCGGCGTCCTGGACGAGTACCGCCACGTCATGGCGGGCAAGCTCGGCACCAGCGACCACGTCGACCGCGTCCGGATGAGCGCCGCGATGGGCGAGTTCGTCGCCGCGAAGATCCTCACCGACGCGGGTTACGAGGTCACCCCCGAGATCGAGGTGACGACCGGTCACTCGCTGGACTACCGGGCGGAAAACGAGGGGACGAACCGCCTCGTCGAGGTGACCCGTCCCCAGCCACCGGGCAACCGGGTCGCAGCCGGCCCCGTCGCCGCCGTGCGCGACACCGCCGAGACCAAAACCGACGGCCAGCTCGCCGAACACGGCGGCGGCGCCGTGTTGTTCGTCGACTGCTCGAGCTTTCGCGAGGACGCCTGGGCCGCAGTTCGGGGCGAACGACCCGACCTGCGACACCGCCCCGCGGTCGTCTACCGCGCCCGCCCGGACGGCCGCGTCGAGGGCTACCGGAAGGGGTCGGTCCCGCTCGAGCTCAGCGATGCGATCGAGTTCGTGGACTAGGCCGCGACAGATCGCGCCGTTTTTGGCCCCCTCGAGGCCGTCCTCAGAACGAAAACGGGTTTACCCGCCGCGCTGTGGCGACACGTATGATCGTCAGCGGATCCACTTCCCAGGCCCTCGGCGCGGCACTCGCCCGCGAACTCGAGGAACCGCTCGCCGCCGTCGAGTACGACCGCTTCCCCGACGGCGAACTGCTCGCGGCCGCCCCCGAGGTCGCCGACCGCGACGTCGAACGGGCGATCGTGGTCGCCTCGACGACCTCGAGCGACGCCCACCTCGAGGTGCTCCAGCTCCAGGACGCCGCTCGGGAGGCCGGCGCCGACGAGGTCGTGACGGTGTTGCCGTACATGGGCTACGGCCGTCAGGATAAGGCCTTCGAGGCGGGCCACCCGATCTCCGCGCGGGCGGTCGCCCGCGCCGTCTCGACCGGAACGGATCGCGTGCTCACCGTCGACCCACACGAGGAGTCGATCTGCGAGTTCTTCGAGCCGTCGGCGACCGCCATCAGCGCCGCCGACCGGCTGGCCGGCCCCCTCCCGACCGATCTCGAGGACCCCGTCTTCCTCTCGCCCGACGCGGGCGCGATCGAACTGGCCGAGACGGTGCGGGACGCCTACGGCGCCGGCGAGACCGACTACTTCGAGAAGACCCGACTCTCGGGGACCGAGGTCGAAATCTCCCCGAGCGACGTCGCCGTGACCGATCGGGACGTCGTCGTCACCGACGACATCATCGCGACGGGGTCGACGATGAGCGAGGCCGTCGGCGTCCTCGGCGAGCGGGGGGTCGGTCGGGTGTTCGTCACCTGCGTCCACCCGTTGCTCGCCCGCGACGCCGTCACGAAGCTCTCGAGGGCCGGCGTCGACGCGATCTACGGCACCGACACGATCGAGCGCCAGTACAGCGCGGTCTCGGTCGCGCCGTCGATCGCCGACGAACTGTAACGGGAGAGCGAAGCACGGTTTCGGTATTCAGCCTCTCGAGTAGAAATTGCGTTCCATATAGGTGAAGACGATATCACGGCCAGCATCCGCGAGCGGAGCGAGCGGTTTCCCGCCGAAGCGGGCGAAGCCCGCGGAGGCGGCTTTTTAGCGTAGATTTTTGGAGGAGTGGTGAGCGAGCCCTGCGAGCGAACCCGACGAGAAAAAGGTACGTCTGCACGCTCTACATAACGATCGACCGTTCTGGGTTCGACATCACGGCCGAACAAAAAATCGGATTGCTAACTACCGGTAACGGAAATCCGGTTTTGCGCTTAGTCCGACGCTTCCGCCGCCGCAACGGGCTCGAGCGCGATCTCCATCGCGACCCCGTCGACGTCCCACTCCTTACGGTGACCGTCCTCGACGGTCCGGAGCTCGTCGGCGCGAACCTCCTCGCGGATCAGGTCCTCGCGTTCCTCGACCAGCGAGGCCACGCGGTCGTCGTCGATCTCGACCTCGAGGACGATCCGTTCCTCGACGTCCAGGTCGAGGTCCTTGCGCATCTCCTGGACCCGGCGGATGACCTCGCGGGCGTACCCCTCGCTCTCGATGTCGTCGGTTAGCGAGGCGTCGACGTAGGCGACCCCGCGGTCGTCGCCGTCGAGCGAGAAGGCGGTGCCGGCGATATCGTCGGGGGTCTCGGTGACGAAGGAGACCATCGACTCCTCGAGTTCCGCTCGCGGCTCGTCGCCGCTCGCGTCTTCCGCGGAGCGTTGCTCCGCGCTCTCGCCGTCCTCGAGGACGTCCGCGACGGCTGCCTCGAGGGCCTCGAGGTCGGGCTCGTCGATCCGGGCCTCGTTGAGCGCGTTCATCACTTCTCCGGCGCGGCCGCCGAAGGCGGGACCGAGTTCGCTCATGTCGGCCTCGGCGCTGTACCGAAGCTCCTCCCAGCGGTTCTCGGCCGAGACGAGTTCGATCTCGCGGGCGTTGAGCCGCTCGGCGAGCAGGTCGGCGTGGCGCTCGACCGCCTCGGCGACCCGCTCGTCGTCGGCAGCGACGACGACCCGCGGGACGGGCCAGCGCAGCTTGCGGCCGGCCTGCTGGCGGGCGTTGGCGCCCGCTTCCTCGATCGCTCGCAGGAAGGCGACGTCGTCCTCTAACTGGTCGTCGACCCAGTACTCCTCGAGGGCGGGCCAGTCGCACATGTGGACGGTGTCGTGTTCGGCCTCGCCCGTGAGGGTGCCGTAGATCTCGTCGCTGACAAAGGGCGCGTAGGGTGCGAGCAGCGCGACCGTCTCCCGCAGGACCCGGTAGATCGTCGCGTAGGCCGCCTCCTTGGAGGGGCTGTCCGATTCCTCCCACATCCGTTCGCGGACCGCCTGGACGTAGAACCGCGAGACGTCCTCGACGACGAACTCGAGCAGCGCGTCGAGGGCCTTGTCCTGGCGGTAGTCCTCGAAGGCCTCGGTCATCTCGGCTTTCGTCGACTGCAGCCGGGCAAGCACCCACTCGTCGATCAGCTCGAGGTCGGTATCAACCTCGTCTAGGGTCGTTTCCTGTGGATCGAAGTCGTCCAGCCGCATGTACGGCAGCGGGAACCGGAAGACGTTCCACAGCGTCCGGAGGGTGTCCTCCATTGTCTGCATGCCGTCCCAGGAGAAGCGCATGTCGTCGCCCTGGGGGTTGTTCGACAGCAAGAAGAGTCGCATCACGTCCCGTCCGTGGCGGTCGATCGCCTCGTGGGGGTCGATCAGGATGTCCTTGGACTTGCTCATCGCGCGGCCGTCGGGCATCAGCGCGTGGCCGTGCATCAACACCTCCTGGTAGGGGCTCTCGCCCAGCGCCGCGGTGCCCATCCCGAGCTGGGACCAGAACCAGCCCCGCGTCTGGTCGTGGGCCTCGAGGATGAGGTCGGCGGGCCAGAGCTCGTCGAACCGGCTGTCGTCGGCGGGGTAGTTCAGGGTGCCCCAGGAGGCCACCGAGGAGTCGAGCCAGACGTCGAAGACGTCCGGAACGCGGGTGTAGGTCCTCCCGTCCTCGGTGATCGTCAGCTCGTCGACGGTGTCCTTGTGGAGGTCGACGGAGTCGTACTCGATCTCCTGGTCGACCCGCTCGACGAGCTCCTCGCGGTCGCCGACGACGATCATCTCCTCGTCGTCGTCGCGATCCTCGGGCGTCCAGACGGGGAGGGGAATGCCCCAGTAGCGCTGGCGGGAGACGTTCCAGTCGGGCGCCTCCTCGACGAAGTCCCGGAACCGGTTGTCCCGGGCCCACTGGGGGTGCCACTCGCTGTCCTCGATGTTCTCGAGCAGTTCCTCCTTGACGTCGGTGATCGTGATGAACCACTGGTCGGTGACAATCTGGACGATACCCGTGTCACAGCGCCAGCAGTGGCCGTAGCTGTGGTGGACCGTGCCCGAGGACAGCATCGCCCCGTTGTCCTCGAGGTCGGCGATGATCTCCTCGTCGGCCTCCTTGACGAACTGGCCCGCGTACGTGCCGGCCTGGTCGGTGTAGACGCCGTCGCCGCCGACCGGACAGAAGATCGGCAGGCCGAGTTCGCGGCCCCGCTCGAAGTCCTCCTCGCCGTGGCCGGGCGCGGAGTGGACGAGCCCGGTGCGGTCGGCCTCGACGTACTCGGCGTCGTAGATCTGGAGTGCGTCGTCGACGTCGACGTGGTCGGGCACCTCCTCGGCGAGGGGGTGCTCGTACTCCCAGCCGATCATCTCCTCGCCCGAGAGCTCCTCGAGGACCTCGTAGTCGTCGTAACGGCCCTCCTTGAGGACGCCCTCGACACACTCCTCGGCGACGTACAGTACGTCCTCCTCGCCGTCGCGCTCGGCGCGGACGCCCTGGTAGGTCAGGTCGGGATCGACCGCGACGAACGTGTTCGCCGGGATCGTCCACGGGGTCGTCGTCCAGATGACGACCGACCCCTCCCGGTCGGCGAGGTCGAATTTCACGTAAATGGAGGGATCCTCGACGTCCTCGTACTCGACCTCGTTGTTCGCGATCGCGGTCTCACAGCGGGGACACTGCGAGATCGAGCGGTGGCCCTTCTCGACCAAGCCGCGCTCGGCGGCCTTCGAAAAGCCCCACCAGGCGGCCTCCATGTACTCGGGTTCGACGGTCCGGTAGGGGTCGTCCCAGTCCATCCAGACGCCGAAGTCCTGGAAGTCGGACTGCAGGCCCTCGAGCTGTTCGTCGGCGTACTCCTTGCACTCCCGGATGAACTCGTCCTCGCCGAACTCCTCGATGTCCTTCTTGTTCTCGAAGCCGAGCCGTTCCTCGACGCGGGTCTCGATCGGTAGCCCGTGCATGTCGTAGCCCGGACGGTCGGTGACGTCGTACCCCTGCATCCGCAGGAAGCGGAGGTAGACGTCCTTCAGGGACTTGTTCCAGGTCGTCCCCATGTGGGCCGACCCCGACGTGTACGGCGGGCCGTCGACGAAGAAGAAGGACTCGCCGTCGGATCGGTGCTCGACCGTCTGTTCGTAGGCGTCGACGTCGTCCCAGTAGTCGAAGACCCGCTGCTCTACGGCGTGGGGGTCGTACTGGTCGTCGACCTCGTCGAACCTGCTCATACCGGATGTAACTAGCCGGGACGGTAAAGAGGAATCGATATTGACGGTCGGTCGCGCCGCTGCGGTCGTTCGGTCGGCCGCCTCGAGAGGAGGAGTCGGGCGCGCCCGCGGGTCGACCTACGTCGAGCGGATCGACGCGAGGAGCTTCTGGTAGCCGATGCCGTAGACGCCGGCGTACAGCATGATCGCGCCGATGGCGGCGAGCCAGAGCGCGACCGTCGCCTCGCCCGAACCGAAGTGCTGGGCGCTGGCGTACTCGCTGGCGATCCCGCCCGCCGTGAGAAGGGCGCCGACCAGGGTGTACAGTAACAACGAGAACGATTCGAGCAGCAGTTCTGAGGCCATTAGTCGTCCGTAACCCGCTCGGCGAACGTAAACTTTTCTTCAGTCCCGCGACGATCCGACTCGCCTATCCCCCTCGAGCCCCGAACGCGCCCGTGCCAGTTTCGAACGACGACTCCGGATCGAGCGCCGAATCGCCGTTTCCCGACTCGAGAAACGTCATCGAACCCGACTGCCGTCGCTGCCCCGCCCTCGCGGAGGATCGCAACTGCATCTCGTGGGGAACGGGACCGCTCGACGCCGACGTGCTGGTCGTCGGTGAGGCGCCTGGGCCCGGGAATCCCGACGCCGACCGCTGGAAGGGCGGCAACTGGACGGGCAAGGCCTACACCTCCAGGCACTCGGGCCGACGCATCCGTCGGATGCTCGAGCGGGTCGGCCGCGACGAGGACGCCTACTACACCAACGCCGTGAAGTGTTTTCCCGCCAGCGAGGAGGACCCGACGAGCAACCGCGAGCCCACCGACGAGGAGCGGGCGACCTGCCGGGCCCACCTGGTGACGGAGGTCGAAACCCTCGAGCCCGACGTCGTCCTCGCGACGGGCAAGCACGCGACGAAATCGGTGCTGGCGGCCGAGGGCCGGGGACTCGAGGGGTTCATCGATTCGGTTCTCGAGCCCGTCCGCTGCGAGCGCCTCGATACCTGGCTCGTTCCGATCCTTCACCCCTCCTACCAGGACGTCTGGATCGTCCGCATGGGGTACGAACCCGAGGCGTACCTCGCCGAGATCGGGGCCGTCCTCGAGGAGTTGTGCTCGTCGGACGGCCCGGACGCCTAAGCCGTTCGCAGCCCAAGCGGGGATATGGTGGTTCGACACCGACTGACGAGCGTCGAAACGGTTCTCGAGGAGGGGTCGTGGTTGTTCACGGTCCGCGATCGACGCGGCGACGACGAGGAGGTGATCCTCGTTCCGTGTCGCGGCGACGACCGCGAGCCCGTCGAAGCGTGGATCAACCGGTGTACCCACGAGGAACAGCGGCTCCACCGCGAGGGCGTCGGCGCCGTGATCCGCGACGGGGAGATCGTCTGTCCGAAACACGGCTCGATGTTCGAGACCTGCTCGGGGTACTGCGACAACGGCGAGGCGGCGGACACGACGCTGGTCGACGTCGAGATCGCCGTCGAGGACGGGGCAGTGTACCTGACCGACGACGACGTCAGCTTCCTCCGGGAGGGCGGAGCCGGCGACGACGACGGCGACGACGGGCCGAGTTCGACCTCCCACATCCGGTTTTGAACACGGATGCCGGGTAACCTTCTTACGGCGAGCCGACACACACTGGCGTATGAGCACGATCTTCACGCAGATCGTCGAGGGAGAGATCCCGGCACGTATCGTCTACGAGGACGAGACCACCGTCGCCTTCCTCGACGCCAACCCGCTGGCGCCGGGACACACGCTGGTGATCCCGAGAGAGGAGTACGAACGACTCAACGACGTCCCCGACGACGTCGCGACGGACCTCTACGCGACGATCCATCGACTCGTGCCGGCCGTCGAGGAGAGCGTCGACGCCGACGCCTCGACGGTCGCGTTCAACAACGGCGAGGCCGCGGGCCAGGAAGTACCCCACGTCCACTGTCACATCGTCCCCCGCTTCGAGGGCGACGGCGGCGGCCCGATCCACGGCGTCGCGGGCGACCCGCCGTCGCTCGAGGACGACGAACTCGACGAGATCGCCGACGACATCGAGTCCCGGACCTGAGAGGGCCGACGTACCGATTTCCCGACGTGACCGCAGGACGTTCGCGGTCGCTCCGGAACTGACCGACAGGCGTCCGCACGAGCCGGCGCCGCCGTGAGGGTTTTGGTCCTGCCGCGTGAGCCACGGGTATGACAGTTCCCGACGTCGGCGCGCGTCTGCGAGCCAACCCCGTCGCGGCGACGATCGAACTCGCGAGCGTCCTCGTCTCGGTCCTGTTGCTCGTCGGAACCCTCGCCTTGCTGCTCGGCGGGTTCCCGATCGATGCCGAGTGGCCCTGGCTGCTGGTCGTCGGAGTCGGCGCGGCGTTCGTCCTGTTCTGGACGGCCCTCGTCCCGGCGTACGAACGAACCCTACAGTAGGGTTCCGAGCAACACGTCGCCGTAGGCAAGCGCAATCACGAGCCCGAGAGCGAGCGGGACGAGGAAGGGCATTCCCGGCGAGACCCAGACCCGATCCCGGGTCGCGAGCGCCTCGAGCCCCGCTCGCAGCTCCGTCGGCGTCGTTCCGTACGCCGTCCCGTCGATATCCTCGAGAAACGCCTCCGCACCCCAGGGGTCGTCGTACTCGCGGGGTTCGGGCGAGGACGCGGCCGATGTGCCCTCGAGCGCGCCGTCGCCGTCGGTGCGGGGTCGAGCGCCGACGGCGCCGTCGGTCGGCGGGTTCGGCGCCGCGGGAAGCGTCGCGGGGTCGCGAACACGGTCGGCTCGCTCGCGAACCGCCGCCAGCGTCAGGCCGCGCCACCGCAGGTACATCCGCAGGGCGTCGAGGTCGAGCCCGCCGCCCGCGTCCTCGGCGGGCGCCGACAGCAGTTTGCCGTGGGTCGTCGGCACCCGGTCCCAGTCGACGGGCCGACCGACGAACATGAGTCGCGTGAACCGGCCGGCAGCGGCGTTGCGGGCCGCCAGCGCGAACGGGATCGCGAGCGCGACGAGGACGGTGTTGGTCAGGATCGTAAACGAAAACGCCCCGAGGGGCGACGTCGCGACCGGAACCGACCAGGATCCGACCCCGTACTGGGGTGCCGTCGGGAACAGCACCGCGAGCACCAGCAGCGCCTTCCCGTCGGCGGCGCCGAACCCGCCGATCCACCAACAGAGGTACGCGAACGGGACGACGAACCCGAGGCTGATCGCCGCCGGGACGAGAAACTCGTACCGCCAGACGGTCGGGCCGATCCCTCGAGCGAGGGCGCCCTCCCAGACCAGCAGGACGGCTCCCAGCAGCGCGAGCGGGATCCAGAGCGTGCTCGGGATTCGCCTGGTCCTGGCGTCGCGAACGGCGGCCCAGCCGAAGACGGGAACCGCGAGGAGCCTGAGCAGGTCCGGAACCGTCGCGACGTCGAAGGGGATCACGGGTCGGTACTCTCGAGCGCGGCGGCGTTATCTTTTCGGCCTCGGGAACCGTTACTTCCGTCTTTTCCCTCCGCGAAAAATTTCGGAAAACGGTAGTGCTGCAGCTGGAGATACGGGCCAAAACAGGAAGATGGAGTTCGGGCCGTTAGATGACGCGGTTCTGCAGGTAGTCGAGGTGCTTCGCGTTGTAGACGATCTTGACCTCGTCGGTCTCGGCGGAACCGATGCAGGTCAGTCGAACGTTCTTCTCCTCGACCTCCTCGTCGGAGAGGATCTGCTGCATGTCCATGTCGATCTCGCCCTCCTTGACGATGGCCGCGCAGTTCGCGCAGGCGCCTGCACGGCAGGAGAAGGGCCAGTCGTAGCCCTGGGCCTCGGCGGCCTCGAGGATGTACTCGCCCTCGGCGACGTCGAGGGTGCCGTAGTCCTCATCGTCGAGGCCAGCGTCGGCGGCCTCCTCGAAGAGGTCGTCGTCGTCCATGTCCCAGCCCTGGTCGTCCAGTACTTCGTAGTTGAGGTATTCTACCGTGGGCATCACACGGCGATTCGAGGCCCGCATTGGTATAGCTTGCTGTTCGATCCGACCCACTGCCGGCTACTGCAGGCGTCTTCCTGACTAACGGGGCTCTGAAGCCGAAACGTGTCTCATCAGTTACCGGATCGACGGTCTGCGGCCGCGGGCGAGCGATCGAAGCGCGTCACAGACCGAACACGGGAACGAACCGGAACGTGAGGTACGCGCCGACCGTCGAGACCACCGGGACGACGTTTTGCATGAGGATCACCCGCGCCGTCGTCGAGGGATCGAACAGATCCGACGCCTGCGGGATGTCCTCGGGGTCTTCCTCGCCGATCTCCGGCGTTCGTTCGCCCTCCTCCTCGGCGGTGAGCGCCCCGACCGAGACGCGCGTCTCCTCGCCCTTGCGGGCGTCCGAGAGCGTCGTCGTCCGCGTGGCACGTCCCCAGCCGAGTCCGATGATGCTCATCGTCGCGATGACGACGAAACTCGCCGGGATGCCGATCGTCGACAGGACGATCACGATCGCCGAGCTGATGATCGCGACCACGATTGCAGCCGTCAGCGGCAGGTTCGTGATGTCGTTGCCGAGCGTATCGAGGGTGCGGCGGGCGATCGTAAAACAGCCGACGGCGACGGCTGCCGATCCGAGCAGGATCAGCGGAACCATGTCGACGTCGCCGGTGCCGTAGATGGGAGCGATCGCGTTGGCGATGTTACTCGTTCCCGAAGAAAAGCCCATCAGACAGCCGATCCCGACGACGACGAACGCGCCCGTGATTTCGCGTCGATTGGCGCCGTCTCCGAACTGCAGACGCGGGGCGGCCCCCGAGCGATCGACCGTGATCATCTCCCGACCCTCCCGGTTGCCTTCGATAGCGACCCACGCGTTGATCCGCGGGTAGAAGTACCGACCGACGACGCCCGCGACCCAGAAGCCGATGATCGGGGCGACGACCCACCAGATGACGATCTGGCCGAGGACGGCGAAGTCGAGTTCGCCGGTCGCGAGTCCGAGCGCCGCGATAGCGCCGACGGCCGTCATCGACGTCGAGGCGGGGACGCCGGCGTAGTTCCCGAGGAACAACGCGCCGCCGATGAAAAAGAGCACGGCGACGTTCGAACGGACCGTGAAGATATCGGTGGTGTGTACCAGATCCTCCCCGAGCGTCGTGACGACCTGCGGCCCGATCGTGATCGCGCCGAGGAAGAAACAGACCGACATCAGTGCGGCCGCCATGAGCTTCGTGATCACATTCGCGCCGACGGCCGGTCCGAACGCGGGACCCGTCGTCGCGCCGCCGATGTTGTAGCCGACGAAGACCGCGACGAGGAGACCAACGACGAGCAGTACTTCCGTCACGGCTACTACTCAAGCGGCGGGCCCTAAAAGAGCGCCTATTCGAACGCCGGCCCCGAACCGCGCACCCTCGGCAGGTCGGCGTCGCCGGAGACAGTCGCTCGCCCGATCCGAGCGGCACCGCGGGGTCTCGAGCGGAGCGGTCGGCCCGACGGGACCGCGTGTTCGCCGCCGCGCGCAGTTCCTTGCCAAAGAATTTCAACCGGTAGTACCGTACGAAACGCCACTGTGTGTTTCGACAGGGAACTCGCTCGACGGACGGAACCGGAACCGCCCTCCGACCGGAGCGACCGCGTCAGTCGGCACCGCTGGATCGACCGCCCGAACGGAACGAGTGAGTCGCGACGATGCTGAACCCGATCCGCGTCGACGCGGCCGTCGACCTCGCCTACGGGGCGTTGATCGCACTCTCGATCGTGTTGATCGCCACGCTCGAGACGAACATCGGCGTCGCGTTCGGGGTCGGTGTGTTCGCCTCCTACGTCGTTCACGTCGTCTGGAAGATGGCCCGCTTCGATCCCGAGTGGATGACCCAGGCGGTCGAGGAGACCGTCGAGAGGGAGGTCGGGGAAGTCCGGACCCAGGTCGAGGAGACCGTCGAGGAGACCGTCGAAGAAACCATCGGCGAGACCGTTAAGAAGCAAGTCGACGAGGTGCAGGCGCAGGTCGAAGCCGTCGACGAGCGTGTCGATCGGCGACCGCGGGAGGACGAGGTCGAAGAGATCGTCGAAGAGTCCGTCGAGGACGAGTCGGAGGTGTAGCGGACCGGCGGCGCGTCAGCGAACGATCGTTACCGGTACCGTCGCCCGCTTCGAGACCGTCTCGGCGACGTTGCCGACGAGGAACCGACGCGTCGCGCGGTTCCGATCCTTCCCGTGTGCGCCGAGCACGATCGCGTCGTAGTCGTCCGCGCGGTCGATGACGTTTCGAGCCGGATGACCGATACCGACGATCGTCCGGATCTCTCGGTCCCGCTCGTCGGCGACTTCGAGGGCGCGGTCGAAAACGGGCTCGGCGCGGTCGGCGGCGGCGTCGCTGAGGTCGTCCTCGAGGGTGAGTGCCACCGCATCGCCCATCATCATCGAGGGAACGCCGACGACGTGCAAGACCGTGACCTCGGCGTCCGGGTGGTTGTCGAGGGCGTACTCGAGGGCGTGGCCGGCGGGGTCGGAGTCGTCCATCGGAACGAGAATTCGCGAGAGCATTGGCCGAGGTACGATATCCGGTGACGTAAGTCCCCCGTCGATCAGGCGACGCCCGGAAGGAGCGTAAAGAACCCGTAAGCAAGCAGCGTCGACATCGACGGGCCGATGATCCACATCGAGATGTACTTGATCACCGCTCGAGGGTTGAACAGGTCGCTCCCGTGGAGCACCTCCTCGGCCTCCGCCTCGCCGATCGGGGGCGCCGGTTCGTCCGCCTTCTCCTCGGCGACGATCGCGCCCAGTTCGATCTCGCGCTCGCGGGCCTCGCTATCGCGGGTGACCGCCTCGCGGAAGGTGATCGGTCGGGTCGCCCGCCCCCAGCCGATCCCGACGATCGTCATCACCGTTCCCATCACGAGGCTGATCGGGATCCCGATGTAGGAGAGGACCGTCGTGATCGTCGAGGCGGTCACCATGACGAACAGCGCCGCGAGTAGCGGAATGTCGCTCAACTCGCCACCGACGGAGTCCATCGTCCGGCGGGCGATGGTGAACCCGCCGAGCCCGATCGCGAGGGTGGCGATGACGACCGCGGTGTTTACCTCCAGTCCCGCGTCGCCGACCAGCGGCGCGGCGGCGTTCGGAACGTTGCTCGCGCCGGCGCTGAACGCCATGTAACAGCCGATGACGAGGACGACGACCGTGGTCCCGAACTCGGTCCAGGTCGTGTTTGGCCCGAAGGCAGGCTTCGGGACCGTTCCCCGACGCTCGAGGGTCAACAACGGCCCGTCGGTCGTTTCGATGTCGACCCGGCGGTTGACTGCCGGGTAGATGTACCGGCCGATGATACCGCCGATCCAGAAGCCGATGATCGGCGTCACGACCCACCAGGAGATGATCTCGGCGATCGTCTCGTAGTTGAGCGTTCCGGTCGCCAGCCCCAGTCCGGCGATGGCGCCGACCGTCGTCATCGACGTCGGCACGGGGACCCCGAAGACGTTGGCGACGAGGATGCCGAGTCCGATAAAGAAGAGGACGGCGACGCCCGACGTCAGCGTGAGATCGGTCGTGATGATCCCCTCGCTGAGCGTCTCCATCACGTTCCGGCCGACGGTAATCCCGCCGAGGAAGACGAAGACGGTCATAACCGCCGCAGCCGTCGTTTTCGTGACGATTCCGGCGCCGACCGAGGGCCCCCAGGTGATCCCGGTCGAAGAGCCGCCGATGTTGAAGCCGACGAAGATCGACGCGATCACCCCTATCAGTAGGAGGGTCTCGACCATTGTCGGTTGTTGCGAGTGTCGTCTTCAAATACCTGCTGAACCTCCTTCGAGGACCGCGTTTCGACTGGAAGCGACAGGCGCTTCGGGCCCACTCCCGGCTCGCGGCCGATTCCCCGAGAATCGGAGGTTCGGGGTCACAGACTCTCATAAGTACGCGATTCTGATGGCGTGGCGATCGACGACCCGGGCCGTGCCACGAAAGTCGGCGAAACCGTCGCCTTTACTCGTCTCGACCGCGCGCACTCGAGTATGCAACCGAACGGGTTCGAGGTGATCCCCGCGGTCGACGTCCAGGACGGCGAGGTCGTCCAGCTGGTTCAGGGCGAGCGCGGCACGGAGAAGGCCTACGGCGACCCCGTCGAGGCCGCCGAGCGCTGGATCGACGCCGGCGCGGAGACGCTCCACCTGGTCGACCTCGACGGCGCCTTCGAGGGCGAGCGCGGGAACGAAGACGCGATCGACGCCGTGATCGACGCCGTCGACGTCCCGACCCAGCTGGGCGGCGGTATCCGAACCGCAGCCGACGCCGCCGACCTGCTCGAGCGCGGCGTCGATCGGGTCGTCCTCGGCACCGCGGCCGTCGAGAACCCCGACATCGTCGCCGAGATCAGCGAGGCACACCCCGACAGCGTAGTGGTCAGCCTCGACGCCAAGAACGGTGAGGTCGTCGTCGAGGGCTGGACCGAAAGCGCCGGCATCTCGCCCGTCGAGGCCGCCGAGCGGTACGCGGAACTCGGCGCCGCCGCGATCCTCTTTACGAACGTCGACGTCGAGGGCCGGCTCGAGGGCGTCGCCACCGACCCCGTCCGGAAACTCGTCGAAGCGACCGAGATTCCGGTGATCGCCAGCGGCGGGGTCGCGACCCTCGAGGACGTGCGGGCGCTCGAGGACGCCGGCGCGGCCGCCGTCGTCGTCGGTACGGCGCTGTACGAGGGCGAGTTTACGCTCGAGGAGGCCCGGGCCGCAGTCGACGAGGACTGAATCGCGTTCGTCGACGGCTACGACTTCCAGAACGCCGGCGTCAGCAGGACGAGCACGGGGATGATCTCGATGCGGCCGATCCACATCATGATCACCATCACGGTCCGAGAGGCGACCGAGAAGCCGGCGTAGTTCTCGAGCGGGCCGGCCCGCTCGAAGGCGGGGCCGATGTTCAGAAAGATCGAGGCCGCGGCACCCATCGCCTCGAACTCGCCGACGGGATCGGCCGTTCTGGCGGCGTCGACGACCAGAAAGATCGTCAGCAGGAAAAAGATCACGAGCGACAGCAGGATGTAGGCGTAGATGTCCCGCACCGTCTCCTCGTCGACGACCTCGGTGCCGAGCCGGAGCGGGCGGACCGCCTCGGGATGGACCGACGTGAAGAGGCTCCGGCGGAACGCCTTCAGCGTCACCAGCCAGCGCAGGGACTTGATCGAGCAGGTCGTCGACCCGGCCATTCCGCCGAGGAACATACAGAGAAACAGCAGGTGCTTCGCGCCGGGACCCCAGAGGTCGAAGTCCGTCGAGGCGTAGCCCGTCGTCGTCACCATCGACGTGACGTTGAACAGGCCGTGACGGATCGTCGTCTCGAACCCCGCGGTCACGTCGGGATCGAGCAGGAGAATCGCGGCAACCAATGTGGCGAAAAACGCCAGCGTGCCGGCGTAGAACCGAAACTCCTGGGACCTGAACGGACGGCGGTAGTCGCCCTGCGTGACGTAGTACAGCAGGACGAAGTTCGTCGATCCCAGGAACATGAACGGGATGATCGCCCACTGGACGGCCGGCGAGAAGGCGCCGACGCTCTCGGGCTCCGGAGAGAATCCGGCGGTGGAGACGCTCGTCAACGCGTGCGAGACGGCGTTGAAGGGGTCCATGTTGGGCCCGAGGCCGACGAGGTGTAACGCGTAAAACGTCGCGGCCGCCAGCGTAGTGAGCCCGACGTACAGCCCCCAGATGAGGCGGGCGGTCTCGTCGATGTGCGGACGGAGTTTGCGGACGTTCCGCGTCTGGGTTTCGGTCTCCATCAGCTGTGCGCCACCGACCATTAGACTCGAGAGCAGCCCGATCGCGACGATCAGGATCCCGAGCCCCCCGAGCCACTGGAGCAGCTGGCGCCAGAGCAGGATCGCCCGCGACTGGTTCGCGAAGTCCCACCCGCTCATCACCGTCGCGCCCGTCGTCGTCAGCCCGCTCATACTCTCGAACAGCGCGTTGACCGGGCCCCCGAGCCCGCCGTGAAACGCCGACTGCGGGTCGGCCGCGAGTCCGGCGACGAAGAACGGGACGGCGCCGATCGCGCCGACGCCGAACCAGGTGAGTGCGACCATCAGGAACGCCTCACGCTGCGCGAGCGAGCGTTCCGTAGAGAGGCGCTCGAGCGCGAATCCGATCGTCACCGTAAGGACGGTCGCGGTCACGAACGGCAACGGGTCGTCGCCGTCGAGAACGGCGAGCGCCAGCGGCGCCGCCATGGGAACGGCGAGCCACTTGAGCACCGTTCCGACGAGGCTACAGCTCGAGCGCCAGTCGACGCGGATGGTCACGCTACCCCGACGGTGTGCGTGGCGGGTAGATAATGGTTCGGAACGCGGATGGACGGCAGGACGACGGCCGCCCTCGGGGGCGGATCACAGCGGTACAGCGCGGAAATCCGCGGCTTCAGCCGTCGGTAGCTGGTGCTCGGTTGTGATCGTGGCCGACATAGAGCGCGACGGCGTTTCCCCCTAACAGAACGGCGAACGCCAGCACTGCTCCGGGATCGTCGAGTCCGTGCGCGAGCAACGGAACGTGGACGAACGGGAGGACGATCGCGGTCCAGAACGCGAGAAACCGCGCGGGACCTTTGATCGAACGGACGAGCCGGCGGCGATACCGATCCGCACCGGTGGCGTCCGGATTGGTGGGGGCGACCGAGTCGTTCGAAAGCGGGGAGTGGTTCGACATGGAAGCGTGACCTACCTCGTTACGTCAGACACGTTCACCGTATCCATCATATAGTCGGTAGAACGTTACGTCGGGTTAGCGCTATTTCACCGTAGCATTGCGTCGAGACGGACGTTTCGAAACCGGTTCAGAACAGGTTAGAAATTTTATAGCCAGTGCTGTCTCACTCGTTTACGGGACGGCTCGCGCCGCCAAGCGGAACCGCCTTGTACCGGCGGCGGCATCGATCCGTCATGACCGATCGGACGGCAACGGTGACCCGCGACACGAGCGAGACGACCATCGAGTGTACCGTCGGGATCGACGGCGACGGGGTGGCCGACGTGGAGACGGGGATCGGCTTCTTCGATCACATGCTGACGTCGCTGGCCAAACACGGCCTGTTCGACCTCGAGGTCAGCTGCGACGGCGACCTCGAGATCGACGACCACCACACCGTCGAGGACGTCGCAATCGTGCTGGGGACGGCGATCGACGAGGCGCTGGGCGATCGGTCGGGGATCGTCCGCTACGCGGACCGACGCGTGCCCTTAGACGAGGCCGTCGCGGACGCCGTCGTCGACGTCAGCGGCCGCCCGCGGTTCTACTTCGACGGCGAGTTCTCCCAGGACGCGATCGGCGAGTTCACGAGCGACATGGCCCGTCACTTCGGGGAGTCGCTCGCGATGAACGTCGGGCTGACGCTGCACCTCGCCGTCGACGGCGAGAACGCCCACCACGAGGTCGAGGCGCTGTTCAAGGCGCTCGCACGAACCCTCGACGACGCGACCCGGATCGACGAGCGGCGAGAGGGAACCCCGAGCACGAAGGGGACGCTGTAGCGGCTTCGGCGACCCCGTTTCGGCGGGCATCGATCACCGATCCTTATACCGCGGCCCGCGTACGCCCGGTACGGACATGTTCGACGAGATCATGGAGAAGTTCGAGGGATCGCCGAGCCAGCAGGCGGTGATCCGCCTGCTGCTCGAGCGCGGGTTCTCCGTCAACGACGACGGGCGGGTCGTCTCGGGCGGCATCGAGATCCCGAACACCGGGATCGCACGGGAAATCGGCGTCGACCGACGGGTCGTCGACTCGACGACCGACGCCATCCTCGAGGACCCCGAGCTCCGGCGGATCTTCCAGAACATCTCGCAGGTACCGAGCCTGATGGATCTGGCGCCGGTCCTCGATCTGACGGTGCTATCGATCGCGGTCGACGACGCCGATCAGAAGGGGATCGTCGCGACGATCACGGGCACCCTGGCCGACCACGACGTGTCGATCCGTCAGACGATCAGCGAGGACCCCGAGTTCACCGACGAGCCCCGGCTCTACCTCGTGACGGATCAGGATCTGTCGGGTGAGGCCATCACCGAGATCCGCGACCTCGAGTTCGTCCGCAAGATCGAACTCCAGTGAACTCACTGGGGGGCGCGCTCCTCGAGGATCGCCTCGAGCGCGCTCGTGAGCTCCTCGAACCGCTCCATCGACATGTCGTCGGTCGTTACCCAGACGCCGTGGCCCCCTCGGATGACCCGCGTCAGGTAGCCGTTCTCGAACATCCGAATCGTCGCCTGGTACTCGCCGAGCTGGGTGTTTCTGTAGGCCGACTGGGAGTGAAAGCCGCGTCGCTCGTGCTCGGCGAAGCCGACCAGATCGGCGGTCCGATCGAGATCCGAGCGCAGGTACGCCTGTTCGACGTCGTCCTCGGTGAAGTAGGTGATACTCCGAAGCTCGTCGCCGACGGTGGTTCGGCAGGCGCTGCGGAGTTCGTCGGCGAAGGCCTCGTCGATGATCGCGTCTTCCATGCAGTGACAGACCGTATCAAAGACCAATAACGTAGCGGATGCGGCATCCCGGTAGCGGCGACCGACGGGCTCTTTTCGGTCGCGTGAGTACGGCCCACATGATCGATCCGGGACGAGGACGGGGTGGTCCCGCGTGAGCGAGACGTACCGAACCGTCGCCGACGCCGCGACGGCGACGTTCGTCGTTCGGGGATCGGAGTTTCTCGGCCACGTCCGCCCCGTCGAGTCCGTCGACGCCGCCGAGGCGTTCGTCGACCGCGTCGCCGCGGAGTACGACGACGCGACCCACAACGTCCCCGCCTACCGGGTGCGAGCCGAGCCCGACGGGGAGTTCTTGCGGGAGTACTCGAGCGACGACGGCGAACCCTCGGGATCGGCCGGGAAGCCGGCGCTGAACGTCCTCACCCAGCAAGGCCTCGAGAACTGCGCGGTCGTCGTCACCCGCTACTACGGCGGGACGAACCTCGGCGTCGGCGGGCTCGTGCGGGCCTACTCGCGAGCGACGAAGGAGGCCGTCGAGGAGGCGGGGATCGTCGAGGAGCGACCCAGCGAACGGGTGACGGTCACCGTCGACTACGACGACTCCGGCACCGTCCGCAGCGTCCTCGAGAGCGAGGCCCTCGAGTTCGAGGCCGACTACGAGGCCGCGGTCACCTTCGACGTTCGGGTTCCGCTCGCGGAGGCCGAGGCGCTGCGGGATCGGCTCCGGAGCGCGACCAGCGGGCGTGCCGATCTGGCGTAGCTACGGGACGGACCGCGCGTTCGCGCCCGCGGCCTCGAACCGCCGTTCGATCGTCTCCCGGACGGCCTCGAGTTCGGCGAGCTCCGAGCGCTCGAGGCGGACGTCGAACAGCCCGCGATCGAGGACGAGTTCGTCCTCGCGCAGCCGGACGTGGGCGACCTCGTCCCAGGGGACGAACGTCTTCGTGAACGGGCGACGCTTGACGAGTCCGTCCTCGTGGACCCGGATTTCGGGGTCGACACCCCACGGCGTCCGCCAGCGGCCCTCGATCGCGCCGGCGACGATCCAGCCCAGCGCGATCAGGAGCCAGACGACGGCGGCCGCGAAGTTCCCGTCGATAGCGTTGCCGAGCGCCAGAACCCCCCAGAGTACCGCGAGTACCGCGTCGGCTCTGCCGCCGCCGGGCGGCGTCCAGTTCCAGGTACCGATCGGCTCGTCCGCGGCGACCGTCTTCACGTACTCGGTCCGAGCGACGGCGCCGAGGACATAGCCGACCACGAGAACGGCGAGCGACGACCCGGTCGCGACGAGGGCCGAGGCGATCGGCGACCACGACCAGGAGGCGGTCGCCGCACCGAGAAGTCCCGGAGCGCCGGGTAGGACGAGCAGCGCGCGGCGACGGCGGCTCCGCCCGAGACGGACCGCGAGATCGTCGTCGAGCCACGCGGCGACGATCCCGAGGATCGTTCCGGTCGCGAGACCGCCGACGAAGACCGCGGCGAGGACGGCATCCGAGACCTGCCCAGTCGCTGCTACGGAGGCGGCGACGCCGGCGACGAGAACGCCGAGGTAGAGACCGAGAGCGATCCGGAACCCGCGACTCGAGGAGTCGACGGGGTGTTCGCTGCTGTCGGGCATACTCCCACCTACGTTGGACTGGTTAAAATAATGATTGGATCGGGCTTAGGCGTCGCCGGCGGCCGTCGCGGACGGCCGCGCGTCGGCCTCCTCGAGATCGGCCCGCGAGCGGTTGCGGTAGGTCAGCGCCGCGAGCATCGCCAGGCCGATCCCCCGGAGCGCGGCGGTGAGCTCGAAGATCGTCAGCGCCGAGGGGACGCCGGCGAGCGCGAGGACCCCCTCGAGGAGCAACAGCGGGATCTCGGGCACCATCAGCAGGATCGACGCGACCGAGTACAGCGCGCGCCTCGTCGGCGTCACCCTGGCGTACTGGTAGCCGATGATCGTCACTCCAAGGGCGTAGACGCCGACGAACATGCCGAATACGGGAATCACGATCTCGGGGACGACGTAGCCGAGGTCGGTGACGTCCGTCCAGCCCGCGACCTCGCCGTCCCGCAGGAACAGGATGCCCGGCGAGAAGACGAAGGCGAACGGCACCAGCACCTTGTTCAACGAGAGCAGGAACGCCAGCGACGCCGTCTTCATCTCCTCGGCCTTCGCGACACCGGCCCCGGCGAAGGCGGCGACGGCAACCGGGGGCGTGACGTCGGCCATCAGCCCCCAGTAGAGCACGAACAGGTGGGCGGCGAGCACGACGACGCCGGCCTCAACCAGCGGCGCCTCGAGCATCGCGACCAGGATGATGTACATCGCGGTCGTCGGCATCCCCATTCCGAAGATGATCGCGGCGACGCCCGTCAGCGTGAGCAGGATCAGCATCGAGTCGCCGCTGATGTCGCCGATGAGCGCGGCCAGGTTCGGTCCCAGCCCGGAGACGCTGATCACGCCCGGCACGACGCCGGCGGCCGCGACGGCGACGACGACTGTCGTCGCGGTGCGGGCGCCCGAATCCATCGACTTCAGGAGGAAGTTTCCGAACCGGTAGGCTCGATTGCCCGAGAGCGCAGGCCGGCCGAGCGCCGCGGCGCTTCGCTCGGCCGCGGCCTCGACCTCGTCGTCGAACTCGAGCAGCGGCGCCTCGGCGCGGGGCCGCAGGAGGACGAAGGCAATGCCGACGAGGAGCGCGATCATGGCGAGGTCGCCGACCGCGGCCGACAGCGCCGCCTCGAGCGCCATCGGGTCGGCGTCGGCCATCCCGCCGAGGCCGACGATCGATCGAACCGCGTCGCCGATCCCGGCCCCGATGGTCGCGTAGGCGCCGGCCTGGACGGCGAATAGCGCCGCAATCGTCGCGAACAGCGGGCCTCGGGTGCGCTCGTCGTAGGCGGCGACGACCGCCAGCAGCGCGACGACGGCGACGATCGTGAGCCAGCCGGAGCGGTTGATCGAGAGCCGCGCGATCACGAGATAGTACAGCAACAACGCGAGCGGGATGAGGTAGAACCAGCCGGTCCGCAGCGCGGAGCGAACGTCGGGCAGTTCGGAACGGGAGAGCCCGCCGATATCGCCCCGGACCGCCTCAAAGTGAACCATCACCCACATCCCGAAGAAAAAAGCCAGCGCGGGCAGCGTCGCGGCGATGATCACGTCGGCGTAAGGGGTCCCCGTGAACTCGACGATGAGGAAGGCCGCGGCGCCCATCACGGGCGGGAGCATCTGGCCGCCCGACGACGAGGAGGACTCGACGGCCCCGGAGAACTCGGGCGAGTAGCCCGAGCGTTTCATCAGCGGGATCGTGAAGGCCCCCGTCGTCACCGTGTTGGCGATCGACGACCCGCTGAGCATCCCCATAAACCCGCTCGAGACGACGCTGGCTTTCGCGGGACCGCCCTTGCGGGTCCCGGTCGCGGAGTAGGCGAGATCGATGAACCACTTGCCCGCGCCACTCATCTCGAGGAACGCGCCAAAGAGGATGAAGATGTAGATGAACCGGACGCTGACGGAGACGGGCTGGCTGTGAACTCCCGCCTCGACCGTGTACCAGAGGTTATACATGATGTTCGCCCAGTTGTCGGGCTGGACCCACAGGGCGCCGATCGCCGAGTCCTGGGGAACGAGGTACCCCCACCGGGCGTACGCGATAAACAGCGCGACCAGCGACGCGAGTACCAGCCCCAGCGCCCGGCGGGTCGCCTCGAGGACCAGCGCCATCCCGAGGACGGCCAGTACGAAGGCCGCCGAGACGTCGGCGATCGGAACGCCGACCGCGCTCAACGCCCCCTCGAACGGGACCAGCACCGGGAATATTTCGGGCAGCGTTTGCGTATCTTCGAACCGGAGGACGGCGATGCGCTGGATCTCGTCGTACTGCGTCGCGGTGTAGTACGCCGGCAGCACGGCGAGAACTGCCAGGAGCACGTCGACCGGCGCGATTCGGTTCATTTCCGGATCGAGGAAGAACCACCCGACGGCGCCGGAGATCCTCGCGGTCGCTCGGGTCACGGGGTGGTCGTCGCCGAGACGGTTTCCGACCGCAGGCTCGATCCGACCGAGCCGACGGGCGAGGAACCCGTCGCCTCGGCTCGTTGGGAACAGCAGGAACGCCAGTACCAGCCCGAACGCGACGTGGATCGCGTTGATCTGCAGCTGCTGGAAACCGACGAGTCGGTACTCGCCCACGAACGGAAGCGTCGCCTCGAACGCGTACCCCCGCGCGGCGATCCACATCTGGAACGCCGAGAACGCGATGGCGATCAGGGAGACGATCGCGATCGCCGGCCCCCGGTGGGACCGACGCCGCTGGACCTCCTCCATGAGTTGCTGTTGTTCCTCGTCGCTGAGTGTCTCCTCGTCCTCCCTGTCTACGCTCATAAGTGCGTCTCGGTCATTCCTGCTGGCGTTCGTGATGTGTTCGTTTCGATTCGCTTTCCCGAGTCCCGCCGGCGACGGCGTCGTCGATCCCCCGTTCGGTCAGAAACAGGACGACGCGACCGTCGGCGACCTCCGCGAGCGGGTACCGTCGCTCCCCCACGATCAGTTCGTGGCCCGCGATCTCGCCGGGCGCGACCCGAAGCTCGTCGTGGATCGTCGAGCCCTCGACCACGTACCCCTCCGCCGTTCGCTCGATATCGGTCGTCGGCAGCCCCGCCCCGAAGGAGTGAAACACTGACCGATCGGCCCGCAGCCTCGAGCCGTCGACGACGTAGACGTCCTCGATCGGCGTCTTCTCGACGCTGTGAGTGTACGCGAGGGTCACCTCCTGTCCCTGATCGACAGGGATCTCGAACAGCCGCTCCCTGGGGCCGCCGGGGGCGCCGCCCACCCCCCGGGGGGCGCCGGCGGCGGCGGGGGTGACGGCGGTCGCTCCGGACAGTGCGCCCGCCGAAACGAGGAGCGCGCGTCGGGTCGGGTGGTCCACGGTGATGTACCGACGGTCGATCGTGATCGACGTTTCGACTCGCTACTCGTCCTCGTCGGCGGTCGCGTTCCCGTCGGTAGCGTTATCTTCGGTAGCGTTGTCCTCGGTGGCGTTACCGTTCCCCTCGCCGGCGCCCGACCCGTCGAAGTACGCCGCCGCCCCCTCGTGGAGTTCGATCGGCATCGCCTCCTGGGCGGTTTCGACGTCGATGTACTCCGACTGGGTCGTGAAGTCGTCGACGTTGTCGAACATCGCCGTCGTGACCTCCTCGACGACCCCCGCATCGACGCCCTCGTGGGTGGCGAGCATCGCCTGCACCGAGATCGTCTCGACATCGTCGTCGACGCCGTCGTAGGTGCCGCCGGGAATGGTGTGCTCGGCGAGCCACTCGGCGTCCGAAAGCAGCGTCTCGCGGACGTCGCCCGACACCTCGACGAACGAGACGTCCTGGGTCGCCGCGAGGTCCTCGATCGCACCCAGCGGGTAGCCGCCGACGGTGATCGCGGCGTCGACGTCGCCGTCCCCGATCTGGTCGGCCGCCGTCCCGAAGTCGGTGTTTTGCTCGTCGAAGTCGTCGACCCCCGCCGACTCGAGAATCTGCAGAGCGTTGACCTGGGTCCCGCTGCCGGCGTCGCCGGTGTTGATCGCCGCTCCCTGGAGGTCCTCGACGGACTCGATCCCCGAATCGGCCTGGGTGACGATGTGGATCGTCTCCGGGTACAGCGAGGCGATCCCCCGGAGGTTCTCGAGGGGCTCGCCGTCGAACTGCTCGAGTTCGACGCCGTTGTACGCGAAGTAGGTGATGTCGTTTTGCACCAGCGCGAGTTCGGCGTCCTCGCGGCCGAGGCTGGCCGCGTTCTCGACGCTCGCCCCCGTCGACTGCACCTGGATCCCGTGAGGCGTCTGATCCTCGACGATGGACTTCATGTCGCCCGCCAGCGGGTAGTACGTCCCCTCGGTCCCCCCGGCGTGCAGGGACAGCGTCTCCCCGCCCTCCTCGGGCTGGGCCTCCTCGAGGTCCTCCCCGTTGTCCCCGTTTCCTTCTCCCTCGGTCGCGTCCTCGCCGATACAACCCGCGGCACCCACGATCCCAGCAGCCCCACCGAGCGCAATGAACTTGCGCCGCTTGATATGTCGAACCATACGGAATGTATAATGTGGAATGTAGTAATAGCTGCTTCGGATTTTTCCCGTACGTTACGGCGCGAACGCCCCGAACGACAAGAACGACACTCGGCGCGTCGAGGAACCACGGCGGTCGCGCGCTCGGCTGGCGGCCGCCGACCCGTCCGTCGCGCGGATCGAGCGACGGCGGCGCGAGCCACGAAGGAAACGCGCGGACAGAATCTGAGGGACCGTTTCGACTCGAGCTCGAGCGACAGAACCGCCCGACGTGGTGGTGATTCGACCGGAAACGAAGGGGTTGGGCGACAGCCTCACGGCGGTGGCGCCCGTCCTCTCGCGCATGGACCGAAACGTCGGCGGACTCGACCGCGCGTTGCGGGTCGCCGCCGGGCTCGCCCTGCTCGCCGTCGGCTACCGGAACCGCGACCGAACGCTCGGCGCGCTCGCGGCCGTCGCCGGCGGCGACCTGCTGGCGACCGCAGTCGTCCAGCGGTGTCCCGCCAACGCCGTGCTCGGGATCGACACCTGCGGGTGACTCGACGGGTCCGCGCTCGAACGTCTCGAGGGCGGCGCCACACGATCCGCCTACGTCGTTCGGAACGCCCGGTCGCCGGCGTCGCCCAGCCCGGGAACGATGAAGCCGTCGTCGTCCAGTCGGTCGTCGATCGAGACCGTCAGCAGGTCGGCCTCGGGGTAGGCCTCCTCGACGCGCAACAGTCCCTCGGGGGCCGACACCGCCGACAGCACGATCAGGTTCTCCGGCTCGGGCGAGGTCTCGATGACGTGCTCGAGGACGGTACACATCGTACTCCCGGTCGCGAGCATCGGGTCGGCGATGATCACCGTGTCCTCCTCGTGGATCTCGGGGAGTTTGACGTAGTCGACGGAGATGGGGAACGAGCCGTCCTCCTCGCGGCCGGCCTCCTCGTCGCGGCTCGCGCTGATGACGCCCTGGCGGGCGCGCGGGAACGCCTTCAGCAGTCCCTCGACGAACGGCGTCGCCGCCCGCAGGACGTTGATGATCACGACGTCGTCCAGCCCGCGGACCCGCTCGCCCATCGTCGGCTCGAGCGGCGTCTCGATCTCGACGTACTCGGTCTCCATTCGGCCGTCGATGATCTCGTAGCCACAGATCCGGCCGAGCTTCACGAGCCCCTTCCGGAAGCTGACCTGCTCGGTTTCGACGTCCCGAAGCTGCGAGAGCGTGTGTTTCGCGAGTGCGTGTGTCACCAGGTGCGCGTTCTCTCGGTCTTCGATCGTCATTACCCGAACTGGCGCGCGCCGGCACTTTCACGGTGTCGGTCCGCCTCGAGCGCCGAACGGGGCGTGTCCCCGCAGCCCACGAGAGTGGCGATCCCACGCAGCGACGAGACTTATGTCGGTCCAACGCATAGCAGTCGCTCAGCCGAATGGAAGAGAGCATCTCGGGATTCAAGGTTCGCGGCGATTGGGGTGACGTCGTCGAGCACGGCGAGCGCATCACGCGCGCACTTCGGAAGGCGGGGGTCCACGATCCCGACCACGACTACGGGGCCAGCTTCGCTCGCGCCTTCGAGGAGTGGGACGAGTGGCGGCCGAAGGCCCACGAGACCCTCGACGCCGACGTCAGCGAGAAGACGGCCGACCAGGCCAGCGTCGAGGAAGGGAAGGGAGAGCGCGCCGGCAAGGAGCCCGACGAGGACATCCGGACCGCCGGGGAGAAACTCTCGGAGTCGTACGAACGCCTCGAGGAGGACGACGCCGACGCCGCGGTCGACCAGTGGAAGGAGTCGATCGACTACGTCGCGCGGGCGGCCGACTCCGCGAGTCGGAAGGCCCTACGGCGGGTCGAGGACACGGTCTACCAGAACGTGATGACCCAGCTCGCGCCGTACTACTTCGACAACGAGCTCATCAGCGCGAACATCCAGCAATCGACCCGCGGCGAGGGCGAGCGGTTTATCTTCGAGGTCAACGTCAACGACGACGCCCTGAAGGAGGACGTCTCCGGCCGGCTCGCCGAGTTCGAGGACTCGATCGATCGCTGGCACGTCGAGGTCGAGAAGGACACCGAAGCCGCCGAGGCGATCGAGGGCGCCGAGCCGCCGCCGGAGGTCGAGGACAACTCGAAGTCGACGACGAACTAACCCTGCTGTCGGCCCTCGACCTGGCCGATCCCCGGGACGGCGACGCGGCGCTCGACGCGGGCCATCAGGTTCGTCGCCGACAGCACGATTCCCAGATAGACCAGCGCCAGCAGCGTGAAGATCGGCATGTACTCGAACGTCGAGGAGGCGATCCGGCTGGCGCGGTAGTACAGCTCGGGGACGGTGATAAAGCCCGCCAGCGAGGAGTACTTGATCAGGTAGACCAGTTCGTTCGTCCAAGCGGGGATCGCGTACCGCAGCGTCTGGGGGAGGACGACGTGGCGGATCCCCTCGAGCTTCGAGAGGCCGATCGCCCGCGCGGCGGTGAGCTGGCCCTCGTCGACGCTCTCTAAGGCGCCCCGGATATACTCGGCCTGGTAGGCCGAGCCGTTGATCGTAAAGCCGAGGATCGCGATCCAGAACGCGTAGTCGGGGACGAACCCCTGCCCGACGGCGTCGAAGTCGTTGAGCCACAGCGCCAGGTACGGCGTGTAGTAGAGCACGAACAGCTGGGCCAGAAGCGGCGTTCCGCGGATCAGCTCGGTGTACGCGAGCGCGATCCACCGGAACGGACCGCCGTAGACCCGCAGCACCGCCGTCGGGACCGCGATGCAAAAGCCCAGCGCGATGCTGGCCGCAGTCAGGACAATCGTGTACCATGCGCCGGTCGCCAGCGCAGGCGCGACGTCGATCGCAAGCGCGACCCCGTCGACGAGGGTGGCCAGCCAGTCGACCGGGATCCTGACCGGACCGAGGGCGACGACCGACCCCTCGAGCGCCGCGGCGGCTTCCTCGAACGGCGTCGGCGAGAGGAAGTTCTCGCCTTCGCCGGGGCCGATCCCCACTCGGGCGAACGCCCAGTCGTAGAGCCAGCGCGTGAGGAGCCATCCCCAGAAGGCGATCCCGGCGACGACCATCGCGATCCGTCCGAGGTCGTCGGTCGACTCGCGGAATCGACTCGCGTCGATCCCCAGGGCGTCGGCGACGCTCACGCTCGAACGCACCCCCCGGCGTCGGCGACGCTACTCATGGCGGATGCTCTCGAAGAACCGCTTCGTTCGCTCGCGCTCGGGGTTCTCGAACAGCTTCTCGGGCGGCCCCCGCTCGACGATCGCACCGTCGGCGAGGAACGTGATCTCGTCGGCCCCGCCGCGGGCGAACCGCATCTCGTGGGTGACGACGACCATCGTCATCCCCTCGGCGACGAGCCCCTGCATCACCTCGAGGACCTCGTTGCTGAGTTCGGGGTCGAGCGCGCTGGTCGGCTCGTCGAACAGCATGACTTCGGGATCCATCGCCAGCGCGCGGGCGATCCCGACCCGCTGTTTCTGCCCGCCCGAGAGCTGGGCCGGGTAGGAGTCAGCCTGGTCGGCCAGTCCGACCCGCTCGAGCTCGCTGTCGGCTCGCTTGCGGGCCTCCTCGGCGCTCAGACCGCGGACCTTCCGCAAGCCGAGCGTGATGTTTTTTCGCGCGGTGAGGTGGGCGAAGAGGTTGATGTCCTGGAACACCATCCCGATCTGCTGGCGAACGGCGTTCGGATCGGTGTCGGGGGCGGTCACCTCGGTATTCCCGAGGTAGATGTGACCGCTATCGATCTCGGTCAGGCGGTTGAGACACCGCAACAGCGTGGACTTCCCACTCCCGCTGGGGCCAACCAGCACCTCGACGTCCCCACGGTCGATCTCGAGGTCGATGCCCCGGAGCACCTCCTCGTCGCCGTAGGACTTGTGGACGTCCTCAATGCGCAATAGCGGTTCGGTCCCGCGGGCCGAGGCGTCGGCGTCGCGTTCCCGGACGGTTCCGTCGGTCGTCTTCGGACGATCACTCACGACGATTCACCTGGAATTGCGAAGCGATTGCTCACGTAGTCGAGGGTGCGGTTGGTTCCGAACGTCAACACGAAGTACAGCAGGCTGATAAAGAGGATGACCTCGAGCACGGCGGTGGTCTGTTCGGTAAAGAGGTCGTAGCTGCGCTTGAGCAGCTCGCCGAGGCCGATCGCGAAGGCGATCGAGGTGTCCTTCAGGACGATCGTGAACTCGTTTTGGAATCCCGGAACGCTGCGGCGCAGCGCCTGCGGGACGATCACGTGTCTGATGGCCTCGAGGCGGCTCATGCCGATCGAGCGGGCGGCCTCCATCTGTCCCTCGTCGATGCTCCCGAGCGCGCCCCGGAAGATCTGGGACTGGTAGGCCGCGCTCCGGAAACCCAGCGCGATCGTCGCCGCGACGAAGGCGTCGGGGACGTCCGTCGGCACGGTAACCGGTGTGGGACCCAGAACGAACTCGAGCGATCGCAGTCCGAACTCCGCGGCCCCCAGGACGACCTCGATGGGTAACACGAAGTACGTAAAGAGCATGATGACCAGGATCGGCGTCCCCCGCAACAGGACGCCGGCCTTCCGGACGAACGCCCGGGAGTACCCGCTCCCGTAGGCTTCGAGCGCGCCGGCCGGGAAGCCGGCGAGAAAGCCAACCAGGATGCTCGTCAGGGTGAGAACGATCGTGACGGCCATCCCCCGTAGCAGGTAGTCGCCGTTCCGGTAGACGAACTCCCAGTCCGCCCCGAGGTACCGACCGACCTGCGCCTCGCCGAGCGACGACAGCTGTCCCGCGGGCAGCGCCGTCGAGAGTTCAGCCAGCGCGACGGTGCCTTCCATATCCGATCAGGCTACTCCCCGAACCACTCCTGGGTGATCTCGTCGTACTCGCCGGACTCCTCGACGGCGGCGATCCCCTCGCTGAGCGCCTCCTGAAGGTCGCCGTCGTCCTGGCGGACGCCGAAGCCGTACTCCTCGCCGGTCTCGAACGTGAAGGCGACCTCGACCTCGCGGTCGTTCGCGAACGACTCGGCGACGGGTTCGTCGATCACGATCGCGTCCAGGGTGCCGCGCTCGAGTTCCTGGACGGCGAGGACGTAGTTGTCGTAGGAGGTGTAACTGACGTCGTCGCCGAGTTCGTCCTCGATGATCCCCTCACCCGTGGTTCCCGACTGGGCGCCGACCTCGAGGCCCTCGAGGTCCTCGAGGTCGCCGACCTCGACGTCCCCGCCGGACTGGACCAGCACCGACTGGTCGGCGCTGTAGTACGGCTCCGAGAAGGCGATCGTCTCCTGGCGCTCCTCGTTGATGGTCATCGCCGCGGCGATGACGTCGATGTTCTCGTTTTCGAGGGCGGGCATGAGCCCGTCGAACTCGAGTTCCTGCCAGTCGCCGAGTTCGTAGTCGGTCTCGGCGACGACGGCCTCGAGCAGGTCGATGTCGAAGCCGACGAGTTCGCCGTCGACGTTCATCTCGAACGGTTCGAACCCGGGCGCGGTTCCGGGGACGATCGTCTGGCCCCCATCACCGTTGCCGCCGTTGTCGCCTTCGCCGTCACCGTTCTCCGCGTCCTCGAGACAGCCGGCGAGGCCGATCGTCGTCGCGACCCCGGCTCCCCCGGCCAGCGTCAGGTACTCCCGCCTGTCGACTCTCCGCTGCTGGTCGCACATAGCTACGCTTCGATAGGGGATCTACTACTTAACACCTAGCGGTATCGACGACCGTGCTCGGCGGCGACGGTGGCGAAGACGGTGGTTGCAGGTCGGCACACACTTGTAGGGGCTCCGAGTAACGTTCAATAGATGGTCGAACTGGTCACGGTCGCGACGTTTCTGATCGCCGCAGCCGCCAGCCTCTTCATGGCGTGGGCGATCGGCGCCGGCTCGAGCGGCTCGACGCCGTTCGCGCCGGCGGTCGGGGCCAACGCGATCTCGGTGATGCGTGCCGGCTTCTTCGTCGGCATCCTCGGGTTCGCCGGCGCGGTACTGCAGGGAGCGAACGTCTCGGAGGCGGTCGGAACGGAGCTGATCGGCGGGGTGACGCTGTCGCCGGCGGCCGCGACGATCGCGCTGATCATCGCCGCGGGACTGGTCGCGATCGGCGTCTTCGCGGGGTATCCCATCGCGACGGCGTTTACCGTCACAGGCGCCGTCGTCGGCGTCGGGCTCTCGATGGGCGGCGATCCCGCCTGGACGAAGTACACCGAGATCGCCACCCTGTGGGTCCTGACGCCGTTCGTCGGCGGCGGAATCGCCTACGCGATCGCACGGGCGCTTCGAGCCGAATCGATCACCGAGGAGTCTCTCATCGTCGCGCTGGCGGCGCTGGTCGGCATCGTCGTCGCCAACATCGAGTTCGCCGTTCTCGGGCCGCCCGACGGCGGCGCGTCGATCGCTCAGAGCGCGAGCGGGTGGATACCCGGGCCCGAATTCGCCGGCGTCGCCGCCGCGACGGCGCTCATCGCGGCCATCTGGGCGGTGGTCATCGGCTTCGACCTCCGGGTCGGAACCGAACGCGGCGAGCGACACTTCCTTCTCGTGCTCGGCGGGCTCGTGGCGTTCTCGGCCGGGGGCAGCCAGGTCGGGCTCGCGATCGGACCGCTGATCCCGCTATCGGGGGATCTCGATCTCCCGTTGCTCGCCCTGCTCGTCGGCGGCGGGTTCGGTCTGTTGCTCGGTTCGTGGACCGGGGCGCCGCGGATGATCAAGGCGATCTCACAGGACTACTCCTCGCTGGGGCCGCGCCGATCGATCGCGGCCCTGATCCCGTCGTTCGTCATCGCGCAGGCGGCCGTGCTCTTCGGTATCCCCGTCTCGTTCAACGAGATCATCGTCAGCTCGATCATCGGAAGCGGGTACGCCGCCGGCTCCGGCGGCGGGGTCAGCGCCCAGAAGATGGGGTACACCGTACTCGCGTGGGTCCTCTCGCTGGCCGGCTCGATCGTCGTCTCGTTCGTCGGCTACCTCGCTATCGACACCCTCCTGCTCTGAAAGAGCCGACACCGAACAGCCTTTACACGATCGGCGGCGAGAGTCGGGTATGGACGCGTCCGAACCGCTCCGGTGGCGACGGGATCCCGATACCTCCCGCACCGTTCGTCTCCTGTGGTCGCTCGGCGTCGGGACCTTCTTCGCCGTGAGCACCATCATCATCTTCTGGCGGCTGTACGACATGGCCGGACAGGTCGGCGGACGATCGGTCGTCGCCGCCGCACTGGCCGCCGTCCTCGTCACGGGCGTCGCGTTCGCCCTCTCCGCCGACCAGCGGCACCTCGAGCGACTCGCCGAAAGGCTTCCCGTCTCGGACCCGTCCGACGTCTCGCTCGACCGCGCCAGGGACGCGATTCTGGGAACGACGGCGATGATCGTCGTCATCGGTTCCCTGATGCTCGTCGGACGGATCGTCTCCCAGCGGGGGCTGCTGGGCGACCTCGGCGCCGGTCCGTTCACCGGTCTGGCCGCGCTGACGCTTCCGATGGCGCTCGTGGCGCTGTTGCTCGCCTCGTTCTTGCGATCGGTCGGCGCCTACGATCCCGACGAACGAACGATCTACCTCTACGACCCCGACCAGGCGATCGACCTCGATGTGATAGAGGGGGCGTCCGTTCGCCGGATCGGCGACGTCGCGATCGTCAGCTTCGACTACGCACAGCCCGACGGGCGGTACGTGCAGGGTCCGCGACGGCTCGCCCTCCCCCCGCGGGTCGCCGACGAAGTCGTCGACGGCGTCGACGGTCGTTAGTTCGCGTCGGGCTCCTCGAGCTCGTCGACCTCCTCGTCGACCTCGTCGTAGTGTTCGAGCTTCTGCAGCCGAGCTTTCATGATGCGGGTGTTCTCGACGGTTTCGACGGTGATACGGACGCCGTCGAACTCGATCTCCTCGCCCTCCTCGACGAGCCGCCCCGCGCGGTTGAAGATGAAGCCGGCGATGGTCTCGAACTCCTCGCCCTCGGGGAGGTCGATCTCGAGGGCCTCGTTGACGTCCTCGATGTTGACCTCGCCGCGGACGAGAACGGTGTCGTCGTCGATCTCCTCGATGGGCTGTTCCTCGCCGCCCTCGAGGATCTCGCCGATGATCTCCTCGACCATGTCCTCCATCGTTACGAGCCCCTCGGTGGTGCCGAACTCGTCGATGACGATCGCCATGTGCATCCGGTTTTCGCGCATCTCGGTGAGCAACTCGTCGACGTTTTTCGACTCGGGAACGTGCAGCGTCGGCTGGATGAGGTCGGCGATCTCGAGGTCTTCGGTTTCGGCCTCTCCGTAGTTGAGATCGCGGACGAGATCGCGGATGTGAACGACGCCCTGCACGTTGTCGAGACTCCCCTCGTAGACCGGAACCCGGGCGTGCCCGCTCTGGATGCAGGTCTCGATCGCCTCGTCGATGCCGGCGTCCTTCGAGATCGCCGTCATGTCCAGTCGCGGGGTCATCACCTCCTTGACGATCGTCTGGTTGAACCGGAAGATCCGGGTGAGCATCTCGTGTTCCTCCTCCTCTAAGACGCCCTCGCGTTCGCCGGATTCGATCATCTCCTGGATCTCGTCGCGGGTGACGTAGGGCGACTCGATTGCGCCCGTCGAACCGGTGAGCTTGTTCACCTGTCTGGTGAGGTAGTCGAAGAGGACGATCAGGGGGTACAGCAGGTACTCGGTGGCCTTTAGCGGTTTCGAGATGCGAATCGACCACGATTCGGTGTTCTCGACCGCGTACGATTTCGGCACGCTCTCGCCGAACAGAAGGACGACCGACGTCACCCCGAAGGTCGCGAGGACCACGCCGACCAGGCCGCCAAAGTAGATCGAGAGCAGGGCCGTCGCGATCGACGACATCGCGATGTTGACGATGTTGTTCCCCACGAGAATCGTCACGAGCAACCGGTGGGGATCGTCCTTCAGCGACTTGACCAGCGCGGCGCCCTCGATGCCGTCCTCGACCATCGTCTCGAGGCGGTGTTTCGGGAGGTTGAACAGCGCGATCTCGGAGGAGGAGAAGAACGCCGAGAGTCCGAGCAGGACGACGAGGACAAGCACCCCGAGGATCGTCACGAGCGACTCATCGACCTCGAGTCCGACGACCGGGAGCTCGTAGGCGGCGAGCACGACCTCGAGCAGCGAAGACAACGCCATTGATGTACTGACTTGCCACCCGATCGGTTAACCGTTTACCATTCGACACTGCGGTTCCGGCGACGATACGTTTACCCGATCGGTTCCCGAACGAACGACTATGTCCGAGCTAACCGACGGGGAGCCGGCGATCACCTTCTATCGGCTCCAGGGGTGTCCGTTCTGCGAGCGCGTCACTCGCACGCTCGAGGAGCAGGGACTGGACTACCGCTCGCGGTTCGTCGAGCCGCTTCACTCGCGGCGCGACGTCGTCAAACGCGTCGCCGGAGTCCGCACTGTGCCCGTGATCGTCGACGACGGGACCGGGGTGACGATGGCCGAGAGCGCGAACATCGTCGACTACCTCGAATCGACCTACGGCGACGACCCGGAGACCGATCCGACGGCCGCGACGCGGGCGGCCGACGCCGGAGGTGAGGACTGATGCCGGAGTTCGACGTCGTCGAGCTCGAACCAGCCGACCACCTCGAGCCTGGCGAGTCGGCCCCCGAGTTCACCAGACCGCTCGTCACCGCCGAGTTCTGGGAGGACCGCTCGCTCGCGGAGCTGGTCGACGGGCGAACCATCCTCGTGTTCACGCCGATGGTCGGCTCGTTCGTCGCCAAGTACGTCTGGGACGAGCTGGCCGAGCGGGGGTGGCTCGAGCGCGAGGACCGCGTCGTCGGCGTCGCGGCCTCGACCCCCTACGGCATCTCGCGGTTTCTCGACGAGAACGACCTCGCGGCCGAGATTTTCGCCGACCCGGCCAACGACGTCGCCGCCGAGTACGGGATCGTCCACGACCTCGACGGGATGACCGGCATCGGCGAGTCTCGGCTCGCGTTCGTCGCTCTCGACGCCGATCGGACCATCGAGTCGATCTGGGTTGCCGAGGAGTGGCCCGAGTTCCCCGACTACGACGAACTCGAGGCCGAACTCGGACTCGACTGACGGTGCGCTTTTGCCGTCGCCGACTCGAGTGGGCAGTATGAGCGAACTCGAGTCCGCCGCCGCGGCGATCCGGAGCGGCGAGCTGGTCGTCTACCCGACCGAGACCGTCTACGGTCTCGGCGCGAACGCCGTCGACGCCGACGCCGTCGAGCGCGTGTTCGAGGCGAAGGGGAGAGACCGGTCGAAACCGATCTCGATGGCCGTCCCGTCGGTGCCCGCCGCGTTCGAGTACGTCCGCGCGAGTTCCCGCGAACGGGAGTTCATGGCGACGTTCCTGCCGGGGCCCGTAACCGTCCTCTGTCGGCGCCGCGAGGCGGTTCCCGACATGCTGACGTCGGGACGGGACCGGGTCGGGATCAGGGTCCCCGACCACCCCCTCGCGCTCCGGCTCTGCGAGCGCGCCGGAACGCCGATCACCGCGACGAGCGCGAACGAAAGCGGGAGCGGGAGCGTCCGCCGTCCGGACGCGCTCGACCCGGCGTTTCGCGAGCGCGTCGCGGCCGTCGTCGACGGTGGCGAGACCCCGGGCACCGAGAGCACCGTCGTCGACGTCTCGAGCGGAACGATCCACCGCCGGGGCGCGCGGGCCGACGAGATCGAGCGCTGGCTCGAGAGCCACTAACCGAACCCGAGCAGGGATCGCAGGGTCCGGGTCCTGACGCCGCACTCGTCGGCGAACTCGCAGGTCTCGCACTTCGAGCGGTTGTCGATCCTGGCTGGCGGGCCGTCGAGTTCCCGGACCGTCCGTAGCGTCCGCCGGTAGCGAGCCTTGCGACGGGTCGTCAGCGAGATCCGACGGATCGTCCCGGAGGCGGGGTACTCGAGCCAGGCGCCCTCGACCGTCCGCTGGTGCTCCCAGGCCAGGGCCTTCGCCGCGGCGACTGCGTGGACGGACTGGGGCTCCCAGACGCCGTTCGTCGGCGGTTTCCCCGCCGAGACGAGGACGGGCACGAGGGGGTCCTCGAGCACCTTGTGGACGATCCCGCGACAGCGCCGTCCGGACGCGAGGACGTCCCGGGCGACTGGATCACGGAGCCGCTCCCAGTGGCCGTCCGCGACGAGACGCTCCCGGGCGGCGTCGAGGCGGTCGCGGTAGGTCGCCGGCGGAACGGCGATCGGCTCGCCGGCGAGGTCGTGACCGTCCTCGAGCAGCGTCTCGTACCGACGCTCGAGGTCGCGGATCTCGGCGACCTCGGGCGGAGGCTCGCGCTCGTCGGCGTCGAGTCGTCGCTGGTAGTAACACTTTCGCGGGCAGTAGGCGGCCGTCCGCAGGTCGCTAAACGGGACGTGGGCTCGGGACACGAGCTCTCTGGCCGCCCCTTCCTATAAGAACCCTCGCCGTCGCTCGAGCGGTTTCGGTCGGGCGATCGACCCGCGGCCGACCGGAGCGGGCGATAGTTCGCGGCTAGAAATCGACGTCGGTCTCCATCCCCTCGGTCGCGTCCTCGAGTCCGTCCTCGCGGACGTCGGTCGCCATCCGTTCGGAGAGGTCGGCGTCGGCGAGGATGCTGTCGAACTCGTCGCGGTAGCGGTCGTTGGCTGCGCGGGACTCGTCTCGAGCCGCGGCGACCCGTCGGTAGCGTTCGATCTCCGGCTCGCTGACGCCGTACTCCTCGGCCAGCGCCGCATTATCCTCCTCGCGCTGACGGATCGCGACGAGGTCGACCTCGTCGGCGTCGTCCTCGTCGACGAGGTGCAGGGACAGTCGGGCCTCGAAGACGTCGTCCTCGTCGACGCCGAGTTCGTCGGCGAGCGCGGCGTCCGAGCGACCCTCGTAGAACCCCTCTGCGATCTCGACGTACTCTCCGGTCCGGAACGGTCCCTCGAGCCCGTAGCGCTCGTTCATCTGCGTCACGACGCTCTCGAGGCGTTCCCGGTCGGTTCGTTCGTCCTTCTCGAGCGAGCCGCGGTCGTCTTCCTGGGCCTCGGTAACGGTCTCCTCGCCGTCGGTAACGTCGGTGAAGAGGTCGCGGAGTTCCTCGGTTTTATCGTTCATGGATGGACACTCGCGGGAGGCGGCCATATAAGCCTGTTGGCAGTCCGTGCCGTCGATTTCGGAACGCGACGGCGGCGATCGGAGTCTCGCAGTTCGTACCGTCGCAAGACGTCGTTCGCTTTCGCCCGGGCGTATCGGGAGCGAACGTGTAAACTGAGAATCCCCATACAATTTACGCGGTACGGCGGCGATGTGGGACGGACAAACTCGTGACAAGTATTAAGTCACGGCTCCCCGCCTAATTGAACATGAACGTCCTCGCGCAGACGGAGGTGACGAGGGAGACCTACTGGGGGCTCAGTAGCACGGAGTACGCGCTGTTCTATCTCCTGGCGACCATGACGATCCTCGTCTTCCTCTCCGGAGTGTACAGCCGGTTCGCACGGTACACCGCCGGCGACGACGACCCGTTCGCCCGCCTCGACGACCTCGCGAGCCGAATCGTCTCGAGCACGAAGATCGTGCTCTCGAACGAGAAACAGTTCGACAGGGACCTCTACGGCGGGCTGATGCACGCCTTTATCATGTGGGGGTTCCTGACGCTGCTGATCGCGACCACGATCCTGATGATCGACGAGTACGCCGCCCAGAAGGTCCTGCAGGCGACGTTCTGGGAGGGCGAGTTCTATCTCGCCTACCAGTTCGTTGTCGACGCGATGGGACTACTCTTCGTCGTCGGGATCGGAATGGCGATCTACCGCCGCTACTGGGTGCGCAACGAACGCCTCTGGGGCCGCCACACCTCCAGTGAGGACGACCTCTTCATCTGGACGCTGTTCGGACTCGGCGTCGGCGGCTTCCTGCTCGAGGGGCTGCGCATCTACGCGACGGGGATGCCCGACCACGAGATCGTCAGCTTCGTCGGCTGGGGGATCGCCTCGCTTTTCGGGGCGGTCGGTCTTCCCGTCCTCGAGGGGACGGCGACCGATCCGAACCACGTCACTCTGGGCGTCTTCGGGTTCAACGCCGAAACCGTCCACTGGCTGACCTGGTGGTCCCACTCGCTGCTCGCGCTGTTTTTCATCGCGTGGATCCCGTACGCCAAGCCGTTCCACATGCTGTCGTCGTTCGCCAACGTCGTCACCCGCGACGAGAACGCGGGGAAGCGACTCCCGAACGTTCCCGCCGACCTCGACGCGACCAACGCCGAGTCCATCGACGACTTCACCTGGAAGGAACTGCTCGACCAGGACGCCTGCACCAAGTGCGGGCGCTGTTCGTCGGTCTGTCCCGCCAAGGCCTCCGACCGCCCGCTCGATCCGCGCAACGTCATCCTCGATCTCAAGAAGTATCGCGAACACCGCGCCGAGGGCGGCGAGGAGCAACCGATCATCGCCGACGGCGGCACCAGCGTGATCGACACGGAGACGATGGAGTCCTGCATGGCCTGTATGGCCTGCATGGACGCCTGTCCCGTCGAGATCGAGCACCTCCAGTCCTTTACGCGGCTCAACCGCCAGATGACCGACCAGGGCGACATCGCCCCTAGCATGCAGGACGTCTTCCAGAACGTCATGCAGAACGGCAACACCTTCGGCGACAGCCCCCGAAACCGGGCCGACTGGGCCGACGACCTCGAGTTCGACGTCGCGGATGCTCGCGAGGAGAAGGTCGACTACCTCTGGTACGTCGGCGACTACCCGAGCTACGACGACCGCAACAAGAAGGTCGCCCGCTCGCTAGCGACGATCCTCCAGGAGGCCGACGTCAGCTTCGGCATCCTCTTCGACGACGAGAAGTACGACGGCAACGACATCCGCCGGGTCGGCGAGGAGTTCCTCTACATCGAACTCGCGGGCCACCACGTCGAGACCTGGGAGGACTGCGAGTTCGAGAAGATCGTCTGTACGGACCCCCACTCCTACAACACGTTCGAGAACGAGTACCCCGAGCTCGACTTCGAGGAGTTCGCCGACGACCCGATGATGCCGTTCGACTACGAAGACGAGTGGAACGCCGACAGCGAGGTCGACGTGCTCCACTGGACCCAGGCGGTGGAGGAAGTCGTCTCCGAGGGCGGGCTCGAGCTCACCGGTACCGAACTCGACTACACGGTCACCTACCACGACCCGTGCCACCTCGGGCGATACAACGACGAGTACGAGGCTCCCCGCGAACTCATCAGAGCGACGGGCTGTACGCTCGAGGAGATGCCCCGTAACCGCGCCAATTCCTTTTGCTGTGGCGGGGGCGGCGGCGGGCTCTGGATGGACTTCGAGGAGGATCCCAAGCCCAGCGAGGAACGGATTCGAGAGGCCCTCGAGGACACCGACGCCGGCTCGGGGATCGAGAAGTTCGTCGTCGCCTGTCCGATGTGTATGACGATGTACGAGGACGGGCGCAAGACCGGCGGCTTCGAGGACGACATCGAGATCGTCGACGTCGCCGAGTTGCTCGTCGAGGCGATCGGCGCCCGGGAGAAGGCGGGGCTCGAGGTTGCGGCGGAGTAGCCGACTGTCGGTTTTCGACCGGAGGGCCCCCTGGTGTGCCCGAACGTAGTTTCGGTACCGCTACTCGCTCGTGATCGTTTCGGGGTCGATTCGATCGACGAGACCGTCGAAATCGTCGTCGAAGCTGAGCACGGCGTCGAGATTGTAGTCCTCGACGAGTGCGATCGTACTCGCATCCGTGAAACTGAGCGAGTGGTCGGCATACCGCTCGAACGTCTCGAGCGTCGCCTCGAACAGTTCCGGCGTTATCGTCGCGAGTTCGATTCGGTCGGGATACGATCCGCGTCCGAGGATGCGCCGACCGAGGGTCCAGGCGTCGTCGTAGCTTCCGGTTCGAGTTCGCGTGAGCGTTATCGCTTCGTCGAACACGTAGTCGCTCGTGTACGGTTGCCCGAATCGTCCCGTCAGAACCGCACGCATTGCGTCCGTCGCCGCGTCGTGTCTCGCCGCTGCGACATCGTGGTGTGCAAAGAACACTCCGGTGTCGATGAAGACCGTCATTCGCCGTACAACACGTCGTCGATCTCGTCTTCGTTCGTCTCGACGCCCGAATCTACCGTTCCGGAGAGCCACTGATCGATCTCCTCGTCGGACAGCGATTCGAAATCGTCGCGGAACGACTCGATCAGTTCGTCCTTCGACTCGTACGTATCGGTGACGATTCGCTCGAGCAGTTCCTGTTGCGTGACGTTCTGACCTGTCTCGAGTCGGATCTCCGCCTGTAACTCCTCGAGTCGCGATTTCGTCGTGTCGGTGACTTTGACCGAGGTGCTCATAGCGGCTAGTAGCGGATGCTACTGAGAAAACTGTTCCGCTGGATTCGATCCGGCCACTCGGAAATCGGGGCCGAGGGTGCAAACATACCTTTTTGCTGCGGGTCCTCGCTCCTGGGGTCGCTCGAAGCGCTTGCAAAAATCTACGCTAAAAAACCGCTCGCTTCCGCTGGTCGCTCGCGGGTGCTGCGCTCGACAACCGGCTACGGCGGTATCAGTTCCGTCTGTACCGATCAATCCGAGGATCCGGCTTGCGTCGACGTCGCTCCGCTCGAGGTAGCCTCGGCCGACTGCAGTTCCGCCACGTACTCGAGGAAGTTCTCGAAGACGAGCTTCGCCTCGCACGCGCTCCGGTAGTTCTCGTCGGTGATCTCCGCGAGCACCGAGTCGCGCCGTTCGTCGGACAGGTCCTTGCGGTGGACGAGCTCGCGGGCCGTCTTCCGGTCGTACTCGGGGTGGAACTGGACGCCGAAGACCCGGTCCTTGCGGAAGCCGTGGTTGGAGTACTCGTTCGCGGCGAGGGGTTCGGCGCCGTCGGGCAGCGCCGACACCTCGTCGGCGTGGCTCGTGAAGGCAGTGAACTCGCTCGAGATCCCCTCGAACAGCCGAGACTCCCCGGAGCGTTCGATCTCGCTGTAGCCTACCTCGTAGGCACCCATGTCCGCGACGGTCCCGCCGAGGACGTCCGCAAGCAGCTGGTGGCCCCAGCAGACGCCGAGGAACGGTACGTCGCGAGCGATCGCCTCCTCGACCCACTCCTTGGTGGCGGCGATCCATTCTTCCTCCCAGTAGACCGACGTTCGCGACCCCGTGACGACGGCGCCGTCGAAGGCGAACGTCTCGGGTAGCTCCCCCTGCGTGATGTCGAACTCCGCCAGCGAGGCGTCGAGTTCGCGTCGAAAGTTTCTCGTGGTGTTCGCGTCCTCGTGAGCCGCGTTCAGGACGGCGATACGAAGCTGATCCATCACGACACCCTGGCCGCTCGGAGGAAAAATGCCTTCTGCTACGGCCGGACGTTGCCGGAAGTTCGGAGCGGCCGGAGTCCTCGAGTCGCACCGATCCGAGGACGCTCACGCGCGGCGGTAACTCCCGTCGTCTCCCCGGCGGAACCGCTCGCCGGTGTCGAACCAGCCGTCGACGAACCCCGAAACGTCGCTCGACTCCGCCTCGTCGCCGTCGCGATCGGCGGCAGGCGTTGCGTACCCGTCGGCGACCACCGGGCCGGACAGCCGTAACCGTCCCGTGGCCTCGCCCTCGAGGACCGCTCCCTCCTCGTCGACGAGTTGCGCGTCGCAGTCGAGGACGGACATGCCGACCGTGTCGGCGTCGGTCGCTCCCGACACCGTCCGGGTCGTCGCCGTCGGGCACGCCGGAGTCCCGTAGGCCCGCGAGACCGAAACGCCGTGCTCGAGCAGCGTCTCGACGGGTGCTTCCTCGACGGTGTGATCGCAGATCGCGCGCTCGAGGCCCGCCAGCGCGGCGGCGTTCTCGTCGGCCGCGAGTTCGCGGATCGGCGCCCGTCCGCCGGAGACGACCGTCACCCCGCTCTCGTCGATCGCCGTCAGCGTGTCGCCGGGGTCGAACGCGCGGTCAAGCAGGAGCCGGCCGCCGGCGTACAGCAAGGGGAGCGCGGTTCGGAACAGCCCGCCGGCCGTCGACAGCGGGTCGAGGACGAACCCCGAATCCTCGCGGGAGAGTCCCCACTCGAGGACGGCGTCGATGCAGTTCCACTCGATGGTCGCCGCCGAGAGGGTCGCGATCGGTGCTCCGGCGTCGCCGTGGATCGCGAGAAGGGGCGCGGCGTCGGTTCGTTCCGTTCCGCCGTCGACGGTCGACGCGTCGGCTTCCACGAGCTCCTCGAGCGTGACGGTTCTGTCGTACGGAATCGAGCGCACGAGGTCGCGCTGGGCGCTCTCGGCGACGACGACGGCGGGCTCGAGGACCTCGAACGGTCGAGTGACGGTCGCGGGCGTCAAGCGGTGAGAGATCGGAGCGAGCGTCGCCCCGAGCCGGCGGCAGGCGAACACGAGCGCCAGCGAGGCCACCCGGTTTCGGGTGACCAGACAGACGGTGTCGCCGGGGTCGACGCCACGGTTCTCGAGCGCGCCCGCGAGCCGACCCGCGATACGAGACAGTTCCGCGTAGGTGACGCGGTCCTCGTGGACGGTCTCGGCCGGCGCGTAGAGGCGGTCCTCGGAGGCGTCGACGATCGCCGTTCGGTCCGGAACGCGCTCGGCGCGGCGAGCCAGCGAGAGGGTCACGGCAGTGTCTTCGGCGGCTAGCGCCGTAGTAGCATGGGGGGACAATCGCAAGCCGGAATCGATCGTTCAGCGGTCGCTACTCGAGCGCTCCTCGAGAAAGCCCAGCAGCCGATCGTTGACCGTCCGCGAGCGCTCGATCCCGACGAGGTGGCCCGCGTCCTCGAGCGGGACGAACTCGCCGCGGGGCAGTCCGGCCGCCAGCTCGCGCCCCGCCTCGACCGGGACGAGCGCGTCTTCGGTGCCGTGGAGGACGCGGGCGGGCAGGGTCACCTCGACGAGCCAGTCGCCGGCGTCGAACCCCTCGAGGGCGGCGAGCTGTGCCTCCCACCCCGCGGGGGCGGCGTCGCCCTCGGCGCGCCAGTCGACGATCCCGTCGAGGACGTCGGGCTGGGATTCCCGGAAGTCCGCCGAGAGCCCCGCCTCGAGCGAGTCCCAAAGCGCCGCACGGTCGTCGGGGGCGGCGAGCAGGGGCTCGAGGTCGAACGCCGAACCCCGGGCCGCGGCGCCGAGGACGGACAGCGTCGCGACACGGGTCGACTCCCGGGCGGCCGCGAGCGCGACGGCACCGCCCAGTCCGGCGCCGACGAGGTGGGCGTTCCGGGCGTCGACGGCGGCCAGGATCGTCTCGAGGTCCGCGACGAGCGTCGCCATCGAGTACGGTCCGGGCGGCGCGTCGGAGCGGCCGGTTCCCCGGAGGTCCCAGACGACGGTCTCGTAGGGCCCGGTCAGCGCGGCGTGTTGCCACCCCCACGACCAGCCGCCGAGGCCGGCCTCCGAGACGAACACGACGGGTTCACCGTCGCCCTCGCCCTCGCGGCGGTAGTACAGCGAGACGCTCCCGTTCGAGACGGTAGACATGTGCGACCGAAGGCGAGCCGCGAGGAAAGAAGCCGCGGTCGAACGTTGGGTTCAGACGTTCAACACGTTGCGCAACACGTCCGGGGCGTCCTCGAGGGCGTCGTCCAGTTCCTCGACGTTCGGGCCCCCGCCTTGCGCGAAGTCCGGCGGGCCGCCGCCGCCGCCGCCGACTCTCGAGGCGAGTTCGGCCGCGGCCCCCCCCCCGGCGGCGCCCCCGGCGGCGGGGCCCCGAACACGGGACCGGGGGCCGGTCTTCCCCCCCCCCC
>NZ_JAAVUO010000024.1:0-53591 GCF_012163165.1 Natronococcus sp. JC468 | reverse complement strand
ATGTTAATGGTTTCAAACTCAGATGTGCTATTGACTGTGGACGGAGGAGTCAATTGTTGGATTCATCCCCGCGCTAAAGCACGGGGCTTTCTTCTTGCCCTTCCGTAACGCGCGGTCTCAGTCGACGGTCCGTGGCGCGGTCCCTTCCGGCGTCGACTCCCGGTCGGCAGCGTCCTTGTAGAAGATCCCCCACCCGGTCGCGCCCATCAGGAGCAACACGAGCGGCGAGAGGATCCCGAAGAAGTAGTACGGGGCGTACTCGATCACCGAGACGCCGAGCGCCGAGGCCATGAAGACCCCGCCCGAGCCCCAGGGGACGAACGCCGAAGTCGTCGTCCCGGAGGCCTCGACCGCCCGCGAGAGGTTCCGGCTCTCGAGGCCGTACTCGTCGTAGAGGTTCTGGAGCGTCATTCCGGGGACGACGATCGCCATGTACTGTTCCGCGGCGAGGAAGTTCATCGCGATGGTTCCCGCGGCCGTGCCGGCGGTGAGTCCGGCGACGCTGCCGACTGCCCGCCCGATAGCGTACGCGATCGTCGCCAGCACGCCGGTCTCCTGGAGGATTCCGCCCAGCGCGAGCGCGGCGACGACAATCGTCACGACCCACACCGAACCCGTGAGCCCGTCGACCGCGAGCAGTTCGTTCGTGAGTTCGACGCCCGTCTCGGGGCTCGTTCCGTTGTGGACGACGTCCCAGGCGGCGGCGAAGCCCGCACCCTGGACCGTCATGGTGATGCCGACGCCGACGAAGATCCCGGCCCCGAGCGACGGCAGCGCCGGGAACCCGTAGAACGCGAGCGCGAACGTGACCAGGAGCGGAACGAAGGTAAGCGGCGAGATGACGTAGCTCCCCTCGAGGCCGCCCTGGATCTCGGCGATCCGACCGGCGGGGATCGCCCCGCTCGCGTTCAGTCCCAGCACGACGAACAGCAGCAGCGAGCCGGTAAACGCGATCAGCGTCCCGGGGCGCATCGCACGGATGTGGTCCATCAGTTCCGTGTTCGTCACCGCTGCGGCGAGGTTCGTGGTATCGGACAGCGGCGAGTTCTTGTCCCCGGTGTAGGCGCCCGACAGGACGGCACCGGCGGTCATCGGCTCGGGAATCCCGAGACCGGAGCCGATCCCGATCATCGCCACGCCGAGGGTTCCCGCGGTCGTCCAGGACGAGCCGATCGCGAAGGCGACGATCGCCGAGAGGGCGACGGTGAACGGGAGGAAGATCCCCGGCGAGAGGAACTCGAGCCCGTAGTACATCAGCGTGGGAATCGTCCCGGAGTCGATCCAGGCGGCGATGAGCATGTAGATGACGAACAGGATCAGGATGGCCTGCAGTCCCGTCAGGATGCTGCGCCCGATCCCGTCGTAGAGCTCCGCCCAGGTGTACCCGAAGTAGTAGCGACCGAGCAACCCGGCGAAGGCGATCCCCCACAACAGCGGCATCTGCGGGTCCATTCCGAGCCAGATCATTCCGACCGAGAGGAACAGGATCATCCCCGCGATCGGGACGAGCGCCTCCGCCGTGGACGGGCGCTTCTTCTCGGGTATTTCGTCGTACGTTCGCGGTGTGTACTCCAGCGCCATGTCGTCGAACGGTTCCCGGTTTCGGCGGTGCTCCCAAATAACACCACCATTCGGGCTCGCACACGAGCGACACCAGTACCCGATCCTTTACCTGCCTGCACCCGCTACGAGCGTGTAGATGGGACAGGGAACGGACGGGGAGTTCGGACTGGTCGACCTCGAGGAGGCCGACGTGCCGGGCGACGAGTGGGAGGAGATCGACGTCGCCGATACCGAGGCCGACCGGATCGCCCGTAAGCGGGATCGGGAGTTCAACGAGTTTCAAGAGCGGATCAAGGACGCCGACCAGTTCAAGGTCGAACAGTCGGTGTTCGACGACGCGACCTTCGCCGCGCTGTACAAACTGGTTCAGGACGGCTACGTCGAGGCGTTCGGGGGGCCGCTCTCGACGGGCAAGGAGGCCAACGTCTACCACGCGCTGGGCGACGACCGCGAGGTCGCGGTGAAGATCTACCGGATCAACTCCTCGAACTTCCGTCAGATGCGCGACTACCTCGAGGGGGACCCACGCTTCGAGGGCCTCGGCGGAAAGAAAAAGGACGTCGTCCTCGCCTGGACGAAAAAGGAGCTGGCGAACCTCCGGCGGGCGAAAAAAGCCGGCGTTCGCGTCCCGGAGCCGATCGCGACCGAGCGCAACGTCCTCGTGATGGAGTACATCGGCGGCGAGGACGGCCGCGCCAAGCGGCTGGGCGAGGTCCACATCGAGAACCCGCAGACCGCCTACGAGGTCATGCGCGAGTACATGCGCCGGCTCTACGCGGCGGGGATCGTCCACGGCGATCTGAGCGAGTACAACGTCGTCTTCCACGAGGGCCAGCTCGTCGTCATCGACCTCGGGCAGGCCGTCACCGTCCACCACCCCAACAGCCGCGACTTTCTGGAACGGGACTGCGAGAACGTCGCGAGCTTCTTTTCCCGTCAGGGCCTCGAGACCGATCCCGACGAGTTACTCGAGTTCGTCACGAGTCCGGAACCGGACCCGTCCCGCGGGTAGGTCGATCACCGCGACTCCGACCGCGACCGGGAGACGCCCCACTCGATTCGATCCCAGACCCGCTCGTAGGCGTAGTAGGTGCCCGTCTTCAGGACGTTCGTCGCGAGCCCGATGCTGAGGGCCTCGCCCGCGTTCCCGGTGACGAGCAGGGCGATCGAAACCGTCACGAGCACCATCACCACTCGATAGAGGACGGTCTTGACGATCGCCCGTAGCCTGGCCTGACGGGGGTGTCGGCTCGCGAGACCCGCGCCGTTCATGGTACCAGCTACCGAGGCGCACGTATTAATCACTATGGGGTTCGAAACTCACCGTGAGAAACTACTTTCCGTTACCCCGTCGGTCCGGTGAGACGTCGCTGGACGGATTCGCCCGAACGCCTTAGTGACTCGCCGTCGCCCGACTCGGTATGAACGTCGGAATCGTTTCGGACACCCACGACAACCTCGAGGCGGCCGAGCGCGCGGCCGAGATCTTCGAGGCCGAGGGCGTCGAGGTCGTCCTCCACTGCGGCGACTTCGTCGCGCCGCCCCTGCTGGCGGCCTTCGATGGGCTCGAACTCCACGGCGTCCTCGGGAACAACGACGGCGAAGTATCCGGCCTCGAGGCAGCGTTCGACTCCCTCGGCGAGGGGAGCGCGCTCCACGGCCGGTTCGCCGACCTCGCGTTCGACGGGCTCTCCTTCGCGGTGGTACACGGGGAGTCGATGGCCGAGGTCGAGACCCTGGCCGCGGCCGAAACCTACGACTACGTCTGCTACGGCCACCACCACCGCCGCGAACACCGCGAGAAGGGGCGGACGACGCTGCTCAACCCGGGCGCGCACTTTCCCGCCGTCGAGGACGACCACCGCACGGTCGCGATCGTCGATACGCTCTCGGAGACGGTTCGGTTCCGCTCGGTCCTCGAGTAGCCGCGCTCGCGACGACGAGTCACCGGGGTATTTATCGAGACCCGCCGTTGCGACGAGTATGGGTCGAGATCGTCGCGATCGTCCGCCGGGCCGACTGACCCGCCCCGCCGAAACCCGGACGCGACGCTCCTGGTACGGGTACGGGAAGCTGGCGACCGTCGAGAAGAGCGGCGTCGGCTGCTTTCTTCACGACGTCACCTCCGTCTTCGGCGAGGTATCGATCCTCGGGCTGCCGGCGCTGTTGCTCGTCGCGGCGACGGACTCCGCCGGCGGCGCCGACGTCACGGGCGCTGCGTTCGGCGCGTGGCTGACGATGGTGCTCGTCGGGGCGTTGGTTCGGGGCGGCTGGGTCCGTCCGCCCGGGACGGAGACGCTCGGCTGGGTGACCCTCTCGGCCGCGCTGGTCGCGCTCCGTCTGGGCTACTACAACGCCGTTCTCCTGCTGGCGGGCTACGGCGGCGCGCTGGTCGGGACCGTCCTCGGGGTGCCGTGGTTCGCCCTCGTCGCGGCCGTCGGGATCGCGGCGGGATCGATGCTCGCCTTTCCGGCGCTCGGCGGGGCGGTCGCCCGTTCCCGGCGTACGTGATACCGTAACTTACATGAACATTCGATCGATCGGGAGGTGGCGTTCCTCCGCGCCGCCGGCCTCGATCGCTTCCATGCGATCGGCCAGTTCGCCGTAGTACCGGTTCATCGACTCCGAGCGCTCCCGGAGTCGTTCGTCCTCGACCTCGAGTCCGTACTCCTCCCGGAGAAAGGCCAGGTACCGGATGGCCGCCTCGAAGTCGGGGCCCGGGGGATGGATCGGCGTCACGACAGTGCCCGTCGGCGGGAGTTCGCCGGCGAGGCTTCGGCTCGTGAACTCGCCGGGAACGCCGTCGAGGACGCCGCCCCGGAGCGGGCCGAGGTCGGTCCCCTCGAGCCGTCGATCGCGGTACTCGGGGGTCGCGACGAAAAAGAGCGCGTGCTCGTCGGGGCCGTGCGGGAACGGAACGCCGTGGAGCAGCGTGACCTCCTCGAGTTCGCTCGAGGCGGCGAGGTTCTCGACCGCGTCGGCCAGCGCCGGCCCGGCCCACACCGGAACCACGATCTCGCCGAGAAGGACACAGTGGTCGCGGTCTGGCGCCGCGTAGAGCCGCATCGGGTGTCTGGGGGTACCGTCCTCGAACGGCGCGACGCTCGGAACGTTCCTGGCGCGAACGTGGCCGACCTGCTCGAACTCGAGCTGGGTGGTCAGGTGGTCGACGGCGGTCAGCCCCGCCAGCCCGAAGTTCGAAAGGCCGACGAGGAGGGGGCCCTCGAGCTCGCGGTCGTCCGAAACGACGATCTCGTACCGTGGGTCGCTCGCCATACGACGGGATACGTCGAAATAGGATATAGTGGTTCCACCGTCGATAGCGGACCAAGCGCTTAAACTCGCCGAGCGAGTACCGGAGAGCATGAAACACGTGAAGATTCCGCAGGACCGCATCGGCGTCCTCATCGGCGAGGGCGGCGAGACGATGCGCGAGATCGAGGCGGCGGCCGAAGTTCGGCTGGACATCGACTCGGAGAACGGTTCCGTGGCGGTCGAGACGGTCGGCGATCCCGTTCGCGGCCTCAAGGGTCCCGAGATCGTCCGCGCGATCGGCCGCGGCTTCCCGCCCGAGGAGGCGCTGCAGCTGCTCGAGGACGATATGATGCAGTTCGATGTCGTCGATATCGACGCCGCCGCGCGCAACAAAAACGACATGAAACGCAAGAAGGGACGGCTCATCGGCGAGGACGGGCGCACCCGCGAACTCATGGAGGAGCTCTCGGGCGCCGACGTCGTCATCTACGGCTCGACGCTGGGCGCGATCGGCACGCCCCAGCAAGTCGACGCCGTTCGTACCGCCGCGGAGATGCTACTCGAGGGCGCGCCACACGGATCGGTCTACTCGTTCCTCGAGGAGCGCCATAACGAGATGAAACACCAGGGGATGCAGTACCACCGCTACCCGGGCGGCGAGTCCTGATCGCACCCGATCACCTTTCGACCCCGTTCTGCGATTCCGCGTCACGTCGCCCCGCTCGAGTCCGGCGATCGCGGGCGGCGGACACCAAAAGAGTTATATAGAATAGCAATCAATCCTTCGTCTGACTATGGCACAACAGATGGGCAACCAGCCGCTTATCGTTCTCTCGGAGGACAGCCAGCGAACGTCCGGTAAGGACGCGCAGTCGATGAACGTCCAGGCCGGCAAGGCCGTCGCCGAGTCGGTACGGACCACGCTCGGTCCGAAGGGGATGGACAAGATGCTCGTCGACTCCTCGGGCAACGTTATCGTCACCAACGACGGCGTAACGCTGCTCTCGGAGATGGAGATCGACCACCCCGCGGCGGACATGATCGTCGAAGTCGCCGAGACACAGGAGGACGAGGTCGGCGACGGCACCACGAGCGCCGTCGTCGTCGCCGGCGAGTTGCTCACCCAGGCCGAGGACCTCCTCGACCAGGACATCCACGCGACGACCCTCGCCCAGGGGTACCGCCAGGCCGCCGAGGAAGCCACGGAGGCCCTCGAGGACGTCGCCATCGACGTCGACGAGGACGACGAGGAGATCCTCCACCAGATCGCCGCGACGGCGATGACGGGCAAGGGCGCCGAGAGCGCCCGCGACCTGCTCGCCGAGCTCGTCGTCAGCGCCGTCCAGTCGGTCGCCGACGAGGACGAGGTCGACACGGACAACATCAAAGTCGAGAAGGTCGTCGGCGGCTCGATCGAGAACTCCGAGCTCGTCGAGGGCGTCATCGTCGACAAGGAACGGGTCTCCGAGAACATGCCGTACTTCGCCGAGGACGCCTCCGTCGCGATCGTCGACGGCGACCTCGAGATCCAGGAGACCGAGATCGACGCCGAGGTCAACGTCACCGACCCCGACCAGCTCGAGCAGTTCCTCGAGCAGGAGGAGGCCCAGCTCCAGGAGATGGCCCAGAAGGTCGCCGACGCCGGCGCCGACGTCGTCTTCGTCGACGGCGGTATCGACGACATGGCCCAGCACTACCTGGCCCAGGAGGGCATCATCGCCGTCCGCCGCGTCAAGTCCAGCGACCAGAGCCAGCTGGCCCGCGCGACCGGCGCGACGCCCGTCTCGAGCGTCGACGACCTGACCGAGGACGATCTGGGCTTCGCCGGTAGCGTCGCCCAGAAGGAGATCGCGGGCGACCAGCGCATCTTCGTCGAGGACGTCGACGACGCCAAGGCCGTCACGCTGATCCTCCGGGGCGGCACCGAGCACGTCATCGACGAGGTCGACCGCGCGATCGAGGACTCGCTGGGCGTGGTCCGCACGACCCTCGAGGACGGCAAGGTCGTCGCCGGCGGCGGCGCCCCCGAGATCGAGCTCTCGCTGGCCCTGCGGGACTACGCCGACTCCGTCGGCGGGCGCGAACAGCTCGCCGTCGAGGCCTTTGCCGACGCGCTCGAGGTCATCCCGCGCACCCTCGCGGAGAACGCCGGACTCGACCCCATCGACTCGCTGGTCGAGCTGCGCGCCGATCACGACGGCGGCAACCAGGCAGCGGGCCTCGACGCCTTCACCGGCGACACGATCGACATGGGCGAGGAGGGCGTCTACGAGCCGCTTCGCGTGAAGACCCAGGCGATCGAGTCCGCCACCGAGGCCGCGGTCATGCTGCTGCGCATCGACGACGTCATCGCCGCTGGCGACCTCGCGGTCGCCGACGACGACGATGACGAGGAGATGCCGCCGGGCGGCGGCGGCATGGGCGGCATGGGCGGCATGGGTGGCGGTATGGGCGGCATGATGTAAGCGAGGTTCGAAGAATCCCGAACCCTCGAGCGGGAAGGGCGCGACCCACGGGGGTCAGCCCGGCCCGCTCGGGCACCCACCTGTCCACTCGCGTATCGTCTTCGATCGATTTGTCGGCCCACACGCCGATTTCTTTCGCTGACTCGCTCGAGAGCGCCCGCTGCTCGTTACTTAGCACCACTTAAGTACTCGCCCGCAATATTCGCCGACATGCAGACGCTTCTCCTGGACAGCGACGACGTCGACGAGCACGCGCGGATGGCGGACGTCATCGGTGCAGTCGAGGACGCCTTCGGCGCCTACGAGCGCGGCGACGCGCAGATGCCCGCCAAATCCTACATCGACCTCCCCCAGTACAACGGCGACTTCCGGTCGATGCCCGCGTATCTGGACGCGGGCGAGTGGGACGCGGCGGGGGTCAAGTGGGTCAACGTCCACCCCGACAACCCCGCGGACCACGACCTGCCGACCGTGCTCGGGACGATGATCTACTCCGATCCCGAGACCGCCTACCCGCTGGCGATCATGGACGGGACCGCGCTGACGATGAAGCGAACGGGGGCGGCGGCGGCCGTCGCAACCGACTACCTGGCCGTTCCCGACGCCACGTCGATGGGGATCGTCGGGGCCGGTGTCCAGGCCTACACGCAACTCGACGCGATCAGCGAGGTCCGCCCGATCGAGGAGGTCGTCGTCAGCGACCTCGACGACGAGCGCGTCGAGCGGTTTATCGACGCCTACGACGACGAGTTCGACGTCCGCGCGGGCTCGATCTCGGAGGCGGGCCACTGCGACGTCCTCTCGACGGTGACGCCCGTTAGAGATCCCGTCGTCGGCCTCGAGGACGTCGGCGAGCACACCCACGTCAACGCGATCGGCGCCGACGCCGAGGGCAAACACGAGCTGTCCGACGAGTTGTTGCTCGAGGCCCGCGTCGTCATCGACGACCACGAGCAGTGTACCCACTCCGGCGAGGTCAACGTTCCCTACAGTGAGGGGACGCTCTCGGACGAGGACATCTACGGCGAGATCGGCGAGCTCGTCACCGAAACGAAGGCGGCCCGCGAGGACGACACCGGCGTCACGGTCTTCGACTCGACCGGGCTTGCGATCCAGGACGTCGCGGCGGCCCGCGTCGTCTACCAGGATGCCCGGGAACACGAGGCCGGGTTCGACTTCGGACTGATTCACACCGACCGGTAGCGACGGTCGAAATCGCCGCGAAAAGACAGAGCGGTCAGTCGTCGCTTCCGCTACTGACTGCGTCGCCCCGTTCCGCGTCGCCGACGAGCGCCTTCTCGCGCAGGTCGTCCTCGATCTCCTCGAGGGAGCGTCCCTTCGTCTCGGGGACGAGCTGGTAACAGAAGACCAGCGCCAGCAGGGTCAACACACCGTACAGCCAGAACGTTCCGGACTGCCCGAAGACGTCGACGAGCCGGAGGAACGTCAGGGAGACGAGCAGGTTGCCGGCCCAGTTGAGGACGGTGACGACGCCCATCGCCGTTCCGCGGATCTCCATCGGGTAGATCTCGGAGATCATCAGCCAGAACACCGGACCGAGACCGATCGCGAAGAACGCGACGTACAGCATCAGGCTCCCGGTCGCGAGCCAGCCGAGCCCTCCCGAGAGGCCGGGCAAGAAGAACACCGCCCCCAGGATCGCGAGCATGACGGTCATGCCGCCCAGTCCCGCGAGCAGCAGGGGCCGACGTCCGGTCCGATCGATCAGCAGGACCGCGACGACGGTCATCACGACGTTCACGACGCCGATGCCGACCGTCGCCAGAAGCGAAGCGGTGTCCTGGAACCCGGTCGACTCGAGGATCGTCGGCGCGTAGTACATCACGGTGTTGATGCCGGTTACCTGCTGGAACAGGGCCAGGCCGACGCCGACGATGAGCATCGGACGCACCCAGGACTGGAACAGGTCCCGCAGCGTTCCGGACTCGGTCTGGATGGTCTCCTTGATCTCGCCGAGCTCCTCGGCGACCTGGTTCTCGGAGCGGGTTCTGGCCAACACCTCGCGGGCGTCGGCCTCCCGTCCCTGTTCGTAGAGCCATCGGGGACTCTCGGGCATGAACACCATTCCGGCGAAGAGGACGGCCGCGGGAACCATCCCCAGGCCGAGCATCCAGCGCCACTCGCCACCGTTCGAGAACGCGTAGTTCACGAGGTAGGCGATGAGGATCCCGCTGGTGATCGTCAACTGGTTCAGCGAGACCAGCGAGCCGCGGATCTTCGGCGGCGAGATCTCCGAGAGGTACAGCGGCCCGACGACCGAGGCGAACCCGACGCCGACCCCGTCGACGATCCGCCCGACGATCAGCACCTCGACGTTCGGGGCGACCGCCATGATGAGCGATCCCACGAAGAAGATGACCGCGCCGACCAGAATGAGGCGGCGCCGACCGAGGCGATCGGCGAGACGGCCACCGAACGCCGCGCCGACGATCGCGCCGATCATGGCGCCGCTCACGATGATCCCCTCGATTAGCGAGGGATCTATCGCGAACCCGAGAACGGTCGCCAGTTCGAACGTCTCCCGAATGTACAGCATCGCACCGGAGATGACTCCAGTGTCGAATCCGAACAGCAACCCGTTCAGCGCCGCGAGCGCGGCGACCACGTAGATAAACGAGTTCCGTCCGGAACCGTCGTGGTTTGCGTGTTCTGTTGACATGCGGACTACCGATGAAGAATTATTTCGATCCTCGGTAAACAAACCTGACGGTTTCCAGGATATGTAATGAAAGATATGGGTGTTGGACGGATATTTATCGTCTATTCGTATTATTCGTTATATCTCTCGAGGCGACGATCGACCGTGCGTTCCGACGGAACGACCGCGACGGGACTCGCTCGAGCGGTCACGCATCGGGCAACCGCCGCGGAATCGATCCCCAGATCGGCAGCCGACCGCAGTAGTGGACGACGGGATCGTCCGACGGCGTCGGCAACCCGTTGGCCGCGAACATCGTGTTTTCGCGGATCGTCGCGTCGGCCGGCCGGAGCGGCCACGGACCGTGTGCGATCTCGGCCGCCACGACGCCCCGTCCCGACGGCGCGTAGAACCGTCGGCGCTCGAGCAACCAGTACGCCAGCGAGCCCGTTCGGGGGGTGAAGGTCTCGCCCGTTGGACGGTACGACGCGACGAATCGGGCCGGATCGCCGGTCTCCGAACGCTGACGCTCGCTCGAGAACTCGATCCGATCGCCGTCGTCCTCGAGGGACATCCGGGCGGTGTAAACCGGGAGCCTGGTCGCCCGCCCGATCGTTTCGCCGATCGCCGGGTTGTCGACGTCGACGCTGAAGAAGTACAGCGCGGGATCGCCGCGGTGGCGCACGTAGGTGCGAACGTTGAGTTCGGTAATGCTGATCCGTGCGAGCGAGGGCGTCCCTCGCAGGCCGGCGTCCGCGAGGACGAACGGTAACACGCTCAGCCAGGCCCGCCCGTCCCTGGTCTCGAGGGTAAGCTGGTCGGGAACGTGGGGACGGAGCGCCTCGGGATCGATCGGCCAGTGGACGAACAGACCCTTCCGCCACGTCATCGCGCCGACGTAGGGGGCTTTCGGGCTCGCAACGTCGGCGACCGGCCACCGCGCGGGGTCCGACCGCTCTCGGCCGTCGTTTCTCATCCAGTATCGCCACTACCGACGGGTGCGGAAATAAAAGAACGGCCTGCCCGTTCCACGAGTCCCGCGCGGTCGATACTGCCGGCTCGAGGTCAGTTCCCGTCCTCGATCTCGATCGCCGGCCGTCCGGGCTCGGCGTTTTTCAGCACGCTCTCGTCGGCCTCCTCGGCGCGGCGAACGCTGACCGGTGCCTCGAACTCGCGCTCGAGCAGCCACGCGGCCGACTCGAGGGCGTCGTACTCGGCCTCGGGTTCGAGCGTCGTCGACAGCGCCTCCCGTTCGGCCTGCAGGTCCTGGCCGTAGTCGGCCGCGGCGTCACCCTGCTCGCGGATGTGGTCCTCCCCCATCAGCTCGCCGATCAGGTTGTCGGCGTCGCTCTCGACGGCGATCTCCAGGGCGTCGTACTTCCAGTCGGGCGCGACGACGACGTCGAGCTCAGTCGGGTCCTCGATGCCGGCGACGTCGACGATGTCGCGGACGTCCTCGCGGGTATTTTCGACCAGCTGGCGGCGCTTCCGGACGTGATCGCGGTCGACCTCGGCGGTCGGCCACTCGGCGGCGGCGGCGAACCCGTCGTAGCCGAGCTCGTCGTACAGCTCCTCGGCGATGTGGGGTGCGACGGGCGCCAGCAGCCGGACGACGGCCGACAGTCCGCGCTCGTAGGTGGTGGCGTGGGGTTCGGCGTAGTCCGCGTACTGCCGGAGGGTCCGCACTAGATCCTGGGTCTGTCGCAGCGCACGATTGAACGTCAGCTCGTCGTACTTCTCGGTCGCGATGGCGACGGTGGCGTCGATCTCGCTGTCGACATAGCTCGCGACGGCGTCATCTTCCCCGTTCGGCTCGTTCGCCGTGTAGTCCTCGACCATCCCCTTCAACCGGTTCAGGAAGGCGTACGTCGAGCGTACCCCTTCCTCGCTCCAGTCGAAGTCCCGCTCGGGCTGGGCGGCCTGCATCATAAAGAGGCGGGCGGTGTCAGCGCCGTACTCCTCGACGATGCGCTGGGGCGAGACGACGTTGCCCTTAGACTTGGACATCTTCTCGCCCTCGAGCTGGACCATGCCCTGGGCCAGCAGGTTGGCGAAGGGTTCGCGGTGCTCGAGCCCCTCGTGGTCGGCCAGCACCTTGGTGAAAAACCGGGAGTACAGCAGGTGCATCACGGCGTGCTCGATCCCGCCGACGTACTGGTCGACGGGCATCCAGTCGTTGGCTCGCTCGAGGTCGAACGGGGCCTCGACGAGGTCCGGCGAGACGTATCGCAGGAAGTACCACGAGGAGTCGACGAACGTGTCCATCGTGTCCGTCTCGCGGGTGGCGTCTCCACCGCAGTCGGGGCAGGTCGTCTCCTTCCACTCCTCGGCGGCGTCGAGGGGATTGCCGGTGGTGTTAATGAACTCCGGCAGCTCGACGGGCAGGTCCTCCTCGGGGAGGACGACCGATCCACAGCCGTCGTGACAGTGGACGACCGGGATCGGCGTCCCCCAGTAGCGCTGCCGGGAGATCCCCCAGTCCCGGAGCTGGTACTGGGTGGTCCACTCGGCGGTGTCGATCTCGTCGGTCAGCCGTTCGCGGGCGACGTCGCTCTCGAGGCCGGAGTACTCCCCGGAGTTGACGAGGACGCCGTCCTCGGTATAGGCCTCCTCGCTGACGTCGGGCGCTTCGGGAACGGTCTCGCCGTCCCAGTCCTCCGGCTCGGGGGCGACGACGGGGACGATCTCCTCGTCCATCTTCGTCGCGAAGGCGTGGTCGCGCTCGTCGTGGCCCGGCACGGCCATCAGCGCGCCCGTCCCGACGTCCGAGAGGACGAAGTCGGCGACGTAGACCGGGATCTCCTCGCCCGTGACGGGGTTCGTGGCGGTCAGGTCGGTCTCGACGCCGTTGGGCTCGTCGCCCTCGGGATCGGCCTCCTCCTCGATGAAGCGGCGAACGTCCTCGTCGGTCTCGGCCAGCCCCTCGCTGATCGGGTGGTCCGGCGCGAGCGCGAAGAAGGTCGCCCCGTGGATGGTGTCGACGCGGGTCGTGAAGGCGTCGACGGAGCCGTGCCCGTCTATGGAGAACTCGAGTTCGGTCCCCTCCTGGCGACCGATCCAGTTGCGCTGCATCTGGCGCACCGAGTTGGGCCACCCCTCGAGGTCGTCGATGTCCTCGAGCAGTTCGTCGGCGTACTCGGTGATCTTCAGGAACCACTGCTCGAGTTCGCGCTGCTCGACCGGCGTATCGCAGCGCCAGCAGAGTTCGGCCTCGCCCTCGACCTGCTCGTCGGCCAGCACGGTCTCGCAGTGGGGACACCAGTTGACCTCGGCGTCGCGTCGATCGACGAGTCCCTCCTCGTGGAACCAGGAGAAGAGCCACTGGTTCCACTCGTAGTAGTCGGGCGTGCAGGTAGTGATCTCCCGCTCCCAGTCGTAGCCGAAGCCCATCGACTCCATCTGGTCGCGCATCGTCTCAATGCAGTCGAACGTCCAGTCCCGCGGATTGGTGTCCCGTTCCTTCGCGGCGTTCTCGGCGGGGAGACCGAACGCGTCCCACCCCATCGGGTGGAGCACGTCGTCGCCGCGCAGCCGTCGGTACCGCGCGTAGGCGTCCGTGATCGTGTAGTTACGGACGTGACCCATGTGGAGCTTCCCCGAGGGGTAGGGATACATCCCGAGGACGTACGTCGGGTCCTCGACGTCGTCGGGGGTCCGATAGACGTCCGCCTCGTCCCAGGCCTCCTGCCAGCGTCGTTCGACCGCCGCGTGGTCGTATTCCGCGTCGCTCATCTGTTTATATACGTGTAGGCACCGTCGCCGTCCTATAACTTTCTATACAGCCCATTGAACGTTCTTCGGACGGGTGTCCGGTCAAAACGGAGCGTTCGACTTCGCGAGCCGCCGATACCGACGCCTCGAGTCGGCGGACGCCGCGCTCGACTACTCGATGTCGATCGCCTTCGAGTCGTCACCGCCCTCGAGTTTCGGCAGTCGAACCGTCAACACGCCGTTCTCGTAACTCGCCGACACCGATTCCTCCTCGACGGGTTCGGGTAGCCGGATCCGACGGTTGACCGACGTACGCGTTCGTTCGCGTCGGATGTACCGTTCGGAGGCGTGCTCGAGTTCGTCGGTCCGCTCGGCCTCGAGGCGCAGCGTCCCCTCGGCGAGGGTCAACTCGGTGTCGTCGGTGTCGTAGCCGGGCAGGTCGACCGTGACGACGTACTCCTCGGCCCTGTCGGCGACGTCGACGGGAACCGATCCCGGTACCTGGAGGCCACCGCTCGTCATCCCGCCCTCGACCTGCTTGCTGACGCGGTCGAGCATCTCCTCGATATCCTCGAACGGATTTCGGCGCATACGCCACCGTAGGTTCTCGACAGGGATAAGTTCTGCTCGGAACGAACCGAAATCGACGAACAGCTCGGAAGGGGCCACGCGAACAGGTGGATCGACTCCTCTGTTACCCTCGTTCTCGAGGAGGCGTGGCCCGTATCGTCGTGGTTTTCACACGCGATACGTCGTCCAGCCGATCACCGGACTTGCTATCGTCCAGCGACGTCTTTCCGTTGGTCGTCCGCTCTTATAAATCATGTGCTTGTTATCCACACGCACTCGAGTCGCCCGTCGGCGACCGCTTCCGGAACGCGGATACGACGGCGAGCGCCGACTACTCCGGCAGCGAGACCCGGCCGTCCTCGAGGGCGTCGAGCAGGACCTGCCGGGCGTGGCCGTCGGGATCGACGTCCTCGTAGGCGGCCTTGACCTCGCCGTCGCCGATGAAAAACGTCGTTCGCGCGGTCGCGCCGTTTCGGACCTCGACGTCGAACGCCTCGGCGAGTTCGGCGTCGGGATCAGCCAGCAGGTCGAACTCCAGTCCCTCGGATTCACAGAAGGACTGGTGGGAGTCGACGTCGTCGGTCGACACGCCGTAGACGTCGACGCCCGCCTCGTGGTAGGTCTCGAGTTCGCGCTGGAACTGGGTCGCCTCGGTCGTACAGCCGGGCGTCTCGTCCCGCGGGTAGAAGTACAGCACCGTGGGGTGGTCGAACTCGAGGACGATCTCCTCGCCGTCCTGGTTGCGCGCGGTGACGGTCGGCGCGTCGTCGCCTGCGGTGAGTGCCATACCCGCAATACGGTGGGCGGGTGAAAAACGATTTGGACAGCGACTCGCGAACGCTACGAGAGGTCGGCGTCGCGGAAACGGAGGTAGCCGACCGCGAGCGGGAGTGCGATCCAGAACACCAGTACCGCGACCAGGAACAGCGGCTCGTGTACGAGCGTCTCCGCCGCGCCGGACGGGGTCTGTTCGGTCTGGGTCGCACTGACTCCCTCCTCCGTCGCCGTGATCGCGATCTGGCTCGCCTCAGGCAAGAACACGTCCGCACTCGTACTCATCGCGGTGAGGGGGTTGAGGTGATCGACGACCGCGAGCCACGTCGGCGGGTCGGCGCTCGGAAGGCTTCGAGTAACCGCGTAGTAGAACCCGTCGACGACGTACGACCAGAGGACGGTCGCGAGGAGGTATCCACCGATGGCGACGCTGATCGCTCGAGTTCTGGTCTCGACGACGGCCGAAATCCCGACCGCGATCGAGACGATCGCCGCCGTAGACAGGAAAACGAACAGCACGTACGCTGCGACCGGGACGAGCGGGGGGAGTCCGACCGTCGCGGCGATCATCCCGATCGCTGTCAGAAATCCGCCCAGGACGGCGACCGCAAGGACGGCCGTCCGGCCGACGAACTTGCCGAGCAACACGTCCAGTCGGGAGTGGGGGAGTCCAAGCAGGAGTTTGATATTACCCGTCTCACGCTCGCCGACGATCGCCTGGTAGCCGACCAGAAGACCGAGTATCGGGAGCACGACCTCCGTCGCCGGGCCCTCGAGAAAGCGCGCCGCGAGTTCGGGATCCGGATTCTCGACGACCGCCAGGACGATTCCCTGTGTCAGGACGATAAACCCGAGAAAGATCGCGGTGGCGACCCACAGCGCTCTCGAGCGAACGGCGTCGGCGACGTCCTTGCGCGCGATGTCGACGACCGTCATCGGTTCGCCTCCGCGACGCCCTTCTCGAACAGTGACTCGAGCGACTGCTTTTCAGCGGTAAAATCCTCGACCGTCGAGTGTGCCTCGACCGTTCGGAGAACCTCCGCTTTCGCGGTGTCACTCGAGAGTGAGATAGAGAGTGAGGGCCCTCCATAGTCGCTATCGATGGCAGTACATCCCGTGACGGCTTCGAGCGATTCAACGGCGGTCAGAAGTTCTCGGGAAACGGCGTCGGTCTCGACCTCGAGTTCGACCGCAGCACCGGTGCCGGATTTAAGCTCTTCGAGATTTCCGCTCATTCGGAGTTCACCGTCGACGAGAATTCCGATGCGATCGCTGACCTCTTCGACCTGCTCGAGGACGTGACTGGAAAAGAACACGGCTGCACCGCGATCTCTCTCCTCGAGAACGATTTCCTTGAGAAGTCGAATCCCGGCCGGATCGAGTCCGCTCGAAGGTTCGTCGAGTACGAGTAGATCGGGCTCATTGACCAGTGCTAACGCGATCCGTAGTCGCTGTTTCATCCCCGTCGAGTACTCGCCTACCGAACGCCGAGCTGCGGTCGCCTCAAGCCCAACGCGATCGGCCAACGCGTCCGGATCGTCGCCTGCTCCCATTGAATCGATGGCGAAACGGAGGTGCTTTCGACCCGTTAGTCGATCGTACAGCTGGTATTGTTCCGGCAACACGCCGATTCGATGTTTGATCTCGGCAGGTCCTTCGCGGATGTCTCTGCCGAGGACTCGAGCAGCCCCGTCGGTCGGGTGTACGTACGACAGCAACATCGCGATCGTCGTCGACTTGCCGGCGCCGTTCGGGCCGAGAAACCCGTACACTTCGCCGGTATCTACCTCGAGATTGATCTTCGAGACGACGGTTTGTGATCTATATTGCTTCGTCAGGTCGTTCGTCCGTATTGCGCTCATCGGCTTCTCACTGGCTGCCCTATAGTACTTATTTGTGAAAGTTATTACTTCGGATTATTACTAGATGGAATTTTGACGGTAACCGAGTAGTACGGTGGCCGATGCGACTACCAGTATAAGCAACACGAACGGAGAGATGGTAGCGGTCGCCCAGTTTCCGCCGAACAGGAAACCGGCCTCGGCGTACTCGTAGCTAACTATCGCCCGTTCCGGTTGCGTTTCGGCGGGCCCGATCGAGATTACTTGGGTGTGAAACATGGTATTCCAGATGGCGTGAAGTACGACTGCGTTCCAGACGCTTTCGGTGTAGTAGGTGATGAGCGCGTACAGCAGCCCCGCTGAGGTTGCGACCAGCACGTAGAGTTCCGACGCGCCGGTGCCCGCGACCTTGCCATTGTGTAGCAATCCAAACAGTATCGACGTCAACACGATCGCCGCTGGCCATCCCCAGCTGTGGCCGATAAACGAGAGCAGATACCCGCGAAACACGAGCTCTTCTGTTATCGCGGCGAGCAGTCCCAACAGCACTGCACTCAGTAGTACCCTCGAGAGAAACCGTCCGTCGCTGACGTGTACCTCGAGTATCCCTGACAGGCCTACGACGCTACCGACGGTGACGGCTCCAACGAGGGCGACCGCAACTCCCGTCCACCGAAGGATAGATCGGCTGGGGACCGTAATAAACAGGGCCTCGCGTGGGATCCTAATGAGTCTCGGGATGAGGAGATAGACAACTAGTGCGAGCGGGATGCCGATCAGTGCCCCTTCCGCTTCCGGGAGGAGCCAGGGAATCGAAAGGAGGCTGTTTGCGACGATGTGGGAGCCGATCAGTACTGTGAACATGGCTGCGAGCAGAATCAGTGATAGGGTCGCGACTCTCCACTCTTTGACGCCTTCGACGGGACTGTTGCGATCCGGGCTCATAGATTCGGTATTCTCGTGGTCGGTCTCTGGGGGTTGACCGCCCTTACGACTCGATTCGGCAGCAGCTCGTTACGGCCAAAACGGGTTGGTGATAGGACTGTTCCTCCGAGCGTTGCGTTTAGAAGGATCCGATTTCGATACTGAGACTGCCGCTCAGCGTATCGCCATCGTATCCCGCTTCGATATATTGGAGCATGGGTATGTCACCCGAGTCTGAATAGTCTCGCTTTCGGTTATAAACTTGAAAGACGACGTGGCACCGAGAGTACACACTTGTCACGGTTGTATGCGAGATTATATGTACGATCACGAGGCCCACGCTTCGCTGTATGACTGAGAACGGTAATTCAACAACACGCTCGATCATTTCCGTCGAGAATCTGGTCGTGGCGTACGATCAAACCGAAGAGACGGTTTGTGCAGTCGACGGTGTCGATCTGCAGATCGAACCGGAAAAGATCGCCGGACTAATCGGGCCGAACGGCGCCGGCAAGACAACGCTCCTCAAGACGTTGCTCGGACTGATCTCTCCGACGGGAGGACGTGTTCGAGTTGACGGCGTCGATGTCGCGAAACACCCCCATCGCGCTCACGCGACGATGGCCGCGGTACTCGAGGGCGCCCGAAGCACGTACTGGCGGCTAACGGTCCGTGAGAACCTCGAGTTTTTCAGCCGACTGAACGCCGACGAGTGTAACGACGAGCGCGATCGAATCCGCGCGACCATCGACCAACTGAACCTCACTGATCTCTCGACCGAAGTAGTTAATGACCTCTCTCGAGGACAGAAACAGCGAGTCTCGATTGCCGCAGCACTGGTCCAGAACGTCGACGTACTGTTTCTCGACGAGCCGACGCTCGGACTCGACACCGAGGCGTCCCTCGAGCTTCAGGCGTTGCTCGTCGAACTCGCGGAGCAACGGGGGATGACGATCGTCCTCTCGAGTCACGACCTCGACGCGATCGAGTCGGTCTGCGATCGAGGGATCGTTCTCGACGACGGCCGTATCGTGGCGAACGACGACATCGAAAATTTGGTCGACGTCTTCCGGACGGAGGTGTACGAACTGGTCGTCGAGGGACCGCTCTCACCGGCAGCGCGAAGCGAGATCGATCGGACGTACGACCTCGTCTCCTGCACCGAACATCGGGATCGAACGACGATGGAAGTCGCCGTTCCGGACGCCGGCCGTATCCACGAACTAACCGGAACGGTTGTGGCGCACGGCTCGCAGATCGAGTCGGTACGGACTCTCGAGGGGAGCCTCGAAACCGTCCTCGACTCGCTCGCGTTCGATCGGTCACCGGCCGAGGATCGACGTCAGCCTCGGAGTACGCTATGAGTGGAGGCGATCCACGGACGCTGTCAGCGCTCGCCTCGGCGCTGTCCGCGCTGGTGCGGCGGGACCTACTCATCATGCGACGGTACCCGTTGAACACCGCTGGCGCGGTACTGGGTCTGTACGCGCTGTTTCTTCTCGTCTACGTCGGCGGGCGCTCGTTCGTCGGCCCGAGTTTCGGCGAGACGCTCGGCGCGCTGATCGTCGGATTCTTCCTGTTCGTCATGGCAAACGCCTCCTACCAGTCGCTCGCGGGGCTATTCGCGACAGAGGCGAAGTGGGGGACCCTCGAACAGCTCTATCTCTCGCCGATCGGCTTCGGCCCTATCGCGGTCTTGCTGTCGCTCAGCTCGCTGCTGGTGACGTTCTCGATCGGGTTTGCGATGCTTGCACTGATGCTCCTGACGACGGGGGAGTCGATCTCGCTCGATCTGCTCAGTATCGTTCCAATCGTCGCCCTCACGCTCCTGTCGACGATCGGACTCGGGCTGCTGTTCGGGGGCGCGACAGTTCGTTACAAGAACGTCAGTGCGGTCTTCGGTCTCGTCAAGTTCGCGCTCGTCGCCTGTATTGCCCTCGGACCCGCTTCAACGGAGTTCGTCGCGCTGAAACTGCTCCCGCTCACCCAGGGGAGTTACCTACTCCAACGGGTGATGAACGAGGGTGTCCGGCTCTGGGAGTTCGAGCCCGCGGAGCTCTCGGTGCTCGCGTTCGTGGGGATCGCGTACTTCCTTCTCGGCTACGCTCTCTTCCGGTACTGTACCGACTGCGCTCGAGCAACCGGAGTGATGGGCCACTACTGATTTTCGCCGGCTGCGCTGTGAGCGGAGAAGTTCTCGATCCGTGATCGAGCGGCCCTCCTCACTCGACGACGTGCTCGAGATCGTACGACCCGAGCCGTCGCACCCAGCCCTTCTCGGCCAGTTCCTCGATGTCCTCGAGCGCCTCGAGCGTCCGGGACTCGTACAGTCCCGCCTCGACGTCGATGTGGAAGACGTAGTCGCCGAGTCGCTGGCCGCTGGGTCGGGACTCGACCCGGGAGAGGTTGATGTCCCGCTGGGCGAAGGGCTCGAGCAACTCGAGCAACAGTCCGGGGTAGTTCGCGTTCGGGTAGACGACGAACGTCGACTTCCCGCCGCCGGTCGAGCGCTCGTCGGCGGGTGCGAGCGCGAAAAACCGCGTCGCGTTCGAGTCCTGGTCCTGGATGTCCTCGGCGAGCACCTCGAGGCCGTTCTCGATGTCGGCGTTCGCGGGGTGGCCGATCCCCGCGACCGACGGATCATCGCGGGCGAACTCGACGCCCTGGGCGGTGCTGGCGACGGCCTCGAGGGTCGCGTCGGGGTACTCGCGCTCGAGGTAGGATCGACACTGGGCCAGCGCCTGGGAGTGGCTTGCGATCGTGTCGAACTCCGGTCCCTGGGCGAGCAGCGCGTGGCGGATCGGCGTGACGATCTCGCGGACGATCGCGACGTCGTACTCCGCGACGGCGTCTAAGCTCTCGGTGACGCTCCCTTCGATGCTGTTCTCGATGGGGACGATGCCGCGGTCGTACTCGCCGGTCGCGACGGCCTCGACGATCGAGGTCACCGACTGTCGGAACCCGATCTCGTCGTCGTCGGCGATCGCGCTCGCTGCCCGGTGCGAGTAGGTCCCTTCGGGACCGAGCGTGACTGTACGCATCGGCCGAGTCTTGGCTGGACCGCGCCAAAAGGGCGTCGGAGCATCCGCGTTCGGCCCGGCCGAGCGCGGTCCGCCGCGCGGACGGAATCCGATTCGGCGTCGATCGCTCGACTCGCGGTTCGGACGGCGACTCTCCAAAACGGTCGGTGTCGGGGACGACTACTCGTCGAGGTGGTCGATCCCCTTCTTCGAGACGTTGGCTTCCGTGATCTCGTCGGGCATCCAGCCGGGTTTGTCGTCGGGAGCGGTCTCCTCCCAAGCCCAGCCGTCGTAGATGTGGACCTTGTCGGTCCCCTTCTCGCGGAGCCGGAGCTCGACGCGATCCGCCGCGTCCTCGCTCGAGCCCGGCTCGAGTCGACGGGCCGCTTTGAGCGCCGCCTGGCGGGGCGTGTTTCCCGAGAAGACGCTGGTCTCGTCGCCGCCCGATTCTCGCAGTGCAAAGTTTCGTTTTCCGTCTTCACGTACCATAGTTTCGGCCTCCATGTCAGTTCTGCACACGATCCGACATAAAGATATCCCCAAAATCGACGGACTGCGCCAGTATCTTTAAGTGATCGTGAGGGACGATCCCGACGTCGTTCGATCGACGGAATCGGGTTCGTCTCCGAACGAATCCCGTCGCGGGCCGAACCGAGTCGTTCGCTGTGTCGTAGAAAACACTTAAGTATATCCTACGGCGAAGTGCGAGCTAGAATCCCGCGATGGTCCGGAAAAAGAAGTTGAGTCCAAGCGGTGCGAAAGACGAAGACGGCAACTATCACAACGTCCATCTGAACCTCCACGAGGACGAACTCGCAGTCGCGGGTATGGATATCGGCGACGAAGTTTTCGTTCGCGTTCGGGACGGGAAGATCATCATCCAGAAGGCCAACGAGGAAGAGGTAGAGCACGAGTTTTGACGCGTTCTCCGCCGGGTCCGTTTCGTTTTCGCGTGGCCACCGGTTCGGCCCGCCGTTCGCGTCCGTCGCCGAACTGAGATCGACGCCCAACCGACCAAACCCGGAGTCACACCGGTTCTGATTTCCCGCCAGCCCACCCGCTAGTACGATCGGCTCCTATCGGAGCGCCTCGAGGTCGAACTCGAAGGCCGCGACGGGCACCTCGAGGTCGTGCTCGACGAGTACCTTCGGGTGGACCTCACCGACGACGCCGACGGTCTCGCCGTCGAGGACGACGTCGGCCGCTCGGCCGGGGATGAAGGTCGGATGGTCGGCCGCGGGCGTCTCGAGGTCGACGTCGAAGTCGCGGGCGAGCGCCTGCAGGCGCGCCTTGGCGTCCTCGTAGCCGGCCTCGTGGTCGGCGAGGACTCCGCCGACGTGGCGTCCCTCGGCGACGCCGGTGTTCTCGCTCTCGTTGAGCTCGGCCGCGAACCCGACCTCCGAGAGGTGCTGGGGGTACGCGCGGTGGGTGTTGTTCTCGAGGACCTGTAGCAGCGAGGGCAGCGTCCACGTTCGTAACATTGTGTAGTCCTCGCTGTAGGGTTCCTTGATCGTCGCGGGCTCGCCCGCGCCGTAGGCGTCCTCGCCGGGTTCGACGTCGAGGCGCTCGTAGTTCTGGGCCTCGTTTATCATGTGGAAGTTGAGCAGGTCCTCGAAGCCCAGCCCGACGAGTTGGGTTCGAACCGCGCGCTCGAGCCGGGATCGCTCGTGGCGCCCGCCGACGGTGCCGACCTCGGGGTAGCGGGGCTCGAGGTCGTTGAAGCCGTAGGCTCGGCCGAGGTCGTCGATGACGTCCAGCGGGTGGAGCACGTCGACGCGGTAGGGCGGGATCGTCACCTCGTAGACGAGGTCGTCCGTCGACGCGGCGTCGTCGGCTCTCGACTCGCCCGAACCCCCCGGGCCGTCCCGTTCCTCGAGTCCGTCTCGGTCCTCCAGGGGCGTGATCGAACTCCCGTCGTCGCCCGTCGCTTCGTCCTCGCTTCTCGCGGCGTCGAGCCCCGAGCGTTCGGCCAGATCGATCACGTCGTCGGGGTCGAGATCGATTCCGAGGAGGGTCTCGATGCGGTCGTGGGCAACCCGCTTCGTCTTCGTCGAGAGGTCGGGGCGCACTAACTCGTCGTCGGGGTACTCGACGGTGACGTCCTCGAGGGTCGCGCCCCGCGCCGCGAGCGCGTAGCAGACGATGTTGAGCATCTTGTCGATCGTCCACTGGTCGGTGCCGGTCATCTCGACGAACAGATCGCGCGAGTCGGTCGAGACTTCGGTCCGGCGACCGTTGATCACCGGGGGGAACGAGAACAGACCGATGTCGTCGTAGATCGCTGGATACCGGTTGTACTCGCTGACGAGGTTGGCGTACTCTCGTCCGGTCTGGTGTTCCTCGAGCACCTCTCCGGGCGTCAGCTCGGCGTCGGAATCGAGCGGGACGAACCGGTCCTCGTCGGGCTCGACGCCGACGTACCGGATCGTGGGGTTCCCCTCGGTGGCAGCGGCGCCTTTCAACATCGTCAGATCGTGGATCCCGATCGCGCCCTTCGCGCGCTTGCGGCCCATCGTCGCGTGGAGTTTCTCCTGGAGCTGGATGAGCGAGTCGAGACCGTCCTCGTCCAGATCGACGTCGCGGATCACCGCGCCCGTGACGTAGGGTCGTTCGTCGGGAACCGACTCCTCGACCTCGATCGTCCAGTCGGCGTCGTTCGTCGAGGGGATGTGGACGCCACGGGCATCGCCGTAGTGGTACCGCATCGAGCGCGCGACCCCCTCGACCGAGAGCCGATCGAGGCGATCCGGCGCGAACTCGAGTTCGAACTCGTCCTGGTCGGTCCAGCCCTCGAACTCGAGGCCGAGCCCGAACAGGTCCTCCTGGAGCTCCTCGTCGCTTTTCTCCTCGTGGCCGGTCAGCTCGCGCAGTTCGTCGGGGTCGATGTCGACGGTTGGCATCAGTAGGTCACCTCCGCGTTCCGCAGGAACTCGAGGTCGGCGAGCGTCCCGTGGAGGTCGCGGATGTCCTCCGCGCCCGTAGTCAGCATGGCGAGGCGCTCTAAGGCGAGTCCCCAGGCCATGACGTCGCACTCTACTCCGAGGGGCTCGAGCATCTCCTCGCGGAAGATGCCGGAGTTGCCGATCTCGATCAGTTCGCCCGTCGTCGGGTGGGTGCCAAAGAGCTCGAAGCTCGGCTCCGTGTAGGGATTGTAGTGGGGTTTGAACTGGATATCGGTGATGCCGAACTGGGCGTAGAACTCCTCGAAGGTGCCCATCAGATCGCGCACCGAGAGGTCCTCGGCCATCACCCAGCCCTCGATCTGGTAGAACTCGAGCAGGTGGGTCGCGTCCAAGGTGTCGTTTCGGTAGGCCTTCTCGACGCTGAAGAAGCGCGCGGGCGGTTCGATCTCGCCGATCTGCTCGCCCGAGAGGTACCGCGTCGACAGCGAGGTCGTGTGCCCGCGAAGCGCGAGCGCCCGCGCGAAGTCCTCGTCCCAGGGGGAGTGATACCCCTCGCCATCGTCGCCGACGCCCTCACGGTGGGCGCGCTCGACGCGGTCGACGAGCGCTTCGGGGAGGTCGTCGATGTGGGTCGGCTGCTCTAAGGCAAAGCGGTCCCAGTGCGTTCTGGCGGGGTGGTCCTGGGGCATGAACAGGCAGTCGTTGATCCAGAAGTCCGCGTCGGCGTGGGGGCCGTCCATCTCCTCGAACCCCATCCCGACGAGGACGTCCTTGACCCGCTCGGACATCTCCCGGAGGACGTGGACGCGTCCCCCCTCGACGGTCTCGGCGTCGGCCTCGACGTTGTACTCGGCGAACTCGACCTCCTCCCACTCGCCGCTGGTGAGCAGCTCCGGCGTCACCTGGCCGACCGTCTCGGCGGTCTCGACGCCGGCCATCAGCTCGGTGACGCCCTGTTCGGTGAGTTCCACCTCGCGGACGGTCGATTCGGCGACCTCGACGAGCCCGCGGCGCTCGAGTTGCTCGAGAACGTCGCCCCCTTCGAGTGCTCCCTCGTTCGCGAGTTCGTCGAGAGCGGTCGCCTCCGCGTCCGCGGCGGGCTCTGCGTCGGGGTCGGCCGTGATCTCGCCGCTCTCGATCGAACCGTACCCCTTCCGGGCGTAGTTCGAGAGCGCGATGTCGACAGCTGCACCCTCGAGTCCCGAGGCGCCGATGACCTGCCCCATCGGGGCGGGGTCGGCGTCGGCTCCGGCCTCGAGCGCGGCCTCGTAGAGCCGAACCTCGGGCAGCCCGCGCTCGGCGTACTCCTCGCCCTCTTCGGTGAGCGAGACCGTTTCGTCGACCCGCTCGGCGACGGCGACCAGTCCTTCCTCCTCGAGTTCGAACGCCGCCCCGGTGACGGTTTCGGGCGGCAGGTCGGTCGCCGCAGCGAGGGCGTCGACGGACGTCGCCTCGTCTGCGCTCGCGGCCTCGAGGACCGCGACCTGTGATTCTGGTAGTTGCATTCGCTTGTCTGAATGGCTGTCGGTCGGTCAGTTAGCGGTTCCGACTCCGTTCGACGCGTCCCCGATCCGAGTCGCCCGACTCGAGCGACCTCGAGGACGACGTCGCGGACGGTTTCGACGAGGTCGATCGGTTGTATCGCCCTCGAGTCCACCGCCCCGACCTCACCGGGCGAAGAAGAAACCGAACCCCGGACGCGGCGCTGGCTGGCGGGCGACACACCGGCGGTGGGACTCGGATGCCATGTGCCAACGATCACAACGGGGTTCCAAAAGCGTTACGCGGCCGAGGTCCGATCAGGTCGTTCGGTCGGCGATGTACTGTGTGACGGGCATGTTGAGAAACGTCGCCAGCGTGTACAGCGGTCCCAGGTTCGCCCCGCCGTCGAGGTGCTCCTCGTAACACCGATCGACCCCCGCCGCGTCGAGGAAGGGGAGGGCGCGGATCGTCGACTCGTGTTCCTCGAGGGTGTCGCGGACGAACGGGTGCGTGCGAATGAGTTCGTTGTGGTCGGGCCAGGCGCCGTGGGTCCAGTGGGCTTTCGCCGGCGACCGATCGACGTATCGGCGCTTGAACGCGGTCGCGACCTCGCCGGCCCACTGGACGGGAAACGGCGACGAGAGCGACGTTCCGGTCGACGCGTGCGGGATGGCCGCAAGGTCGGAGTCGAGCATCTCGATCGCGCGACTGATGAGGTTCCCCCGGTGGAAGTACCGTCGCGGAACGCGCTGGAAGAGCTCCAGCAGCCGGTTGTCGAGAAAGAGCGTTCCGGACGGCATCATCTGGAGCGTGCCGTAGTAGAAGAAATGCGACGAGCTGTTGGTGAACGGACAGCGACCGAACAGCAGGGCCTCCTCGAGGGTGTCGTACTCGATCCCGTGATCGACGAGCCCGTCGCCTCGAGACGTCACGTTCGCACGGTAGATGTCCCGTACCGATCGATCGAGCGCGCCGGAGATGTACGCGGGGGCCTCGGTGGTGCGGTAGTCGGCGAACTCCTCGACGGACGACAGCGTCCGTTCGAACGGGACCTCAAACGAGCCGACCGGACCGAGGTCGACCGTTCGGGTCGGCAGGTGATCGCCCTTGAACAGGATATCGCCGTAGTGGCCCGTGAAAAGGACGTCAACGGCGTCGGAGAGGAGATCCTCGAACCCGCCGGCGTGGAGCTGGTTGAAGTAGCCGTTGAACGTCGCGATCCGCGGCACCGACGAGAGCGCGCGCGCCTGGTAGTCGCGGTCGCGTCGCAGGAACGTGATCGGAACGCCCGCCGTTTCGGCGACTCGGCGCGTGATCTCGGCCTCCACGTTGTGCCAGTCGTTCATGTGGAAGGCCCGAACGTCGCGGTCGGCGGCGGTCAGCGCGGCGAGAATCAGCCGCGAATCGCTGCCACCGCTCAGCATGAGTCCGTACTCGCCGTCCGGTCGCGTTCGCTCCTCGGCGACCTCCCGCAGCCGTTCGGCGATCCGCTTCGCGAAGTAGGTCGGCGACCGACTCCGCGGATCGTAGCTCGGTTTCCAGTACCGCCGCTCGTCGACGCCGCCGTCCTCGAGCGAGACGGCGAGGATCGACCCGGGGCGTAGCTGGGCCACCCCCTCGAGGGGCGTCGTCACGCCGAACGACCGCTGCAGCGTGAAGTACTCCGCGAGGGACTCGACGTCGAACGCGGCGGGAACGGCGGGGTGAACGGGGAGCGACTGTGGGTTCGTCGAGAACACCACGCCGTCGTCGGTCAGGGCGTAGTGCAGCGGTCTCGTGCCGAGACGGTCGGTAAAGAGAGTTACCGTCCGGTCCGATCGGTCGTAGACGAGGCCGACGAACGTTCCGTTGAGCCCGGAGACGAACTCGATCCCGTACTCCTCGTAGAGCGAGGCGCAGTACGCCGCGGGCGATTCCGTCGCGACCTCGTACCCGCCGTCGGGTCGATCAAACCCCCAGATCGACCCCCAGATCCAGAGTTCGGCGTCGCCGCCCGTCGCGGCCGGCTGGGGCTCCGATCGAAACGCGTGCGTGACGGCGCTGACCGTAACGCGGTCGCCGTCGCGCGTCTGCTCGATCTCCTCGCCCGTCCACCCCAAATCCGCGCGAATGCGCTCCTGCGTACCGCTGTCCTCGTCGATCGTACCGCCGAGTCCGACCATGCCCCGAACGTCCCCGAGTCGCCGGATAGTCGTTGTGATTACGTCTCCGGTCGCCTCGCCGACGCTCCGTTGTGTCAGCACGAACTGCGTTCGATTTCCCCGCTCTCCCGTGGACGAATCGTCGTACCCAACGGTTATTTTTCTCCTAACCGCTCTCTTTTCGCCGACGCGATTTCCGACCGTCGCGCGAGCGAACCCTCGAGCGAGGACCTCCTCGAGCGCGTTTCGTTCGTCCGCGTTAGGTCGGTCATATATATGCCACCGTTTCGAAAACGTAGGGCCAGTGATCGAATGGTATCTGACATAGCTATCCTTTCGGGCTCGGAACGGTCGGTTTCGGAGGACGATACGCCTGGATCCGACGCTGCGCTCGAGTGGACGCTCTCCGCGTTCGAGGCAGCGCTCGGCGACGTTCGCGTTTGCTTCGTCGGCGCAGCGTCCGTTCCCGACGCCGTGGAACGTCGGTCCGACGGGGCGATTTCCCGCGTCTCCGGACCCGGATCGACGGGCGACGTCGGCGCGCTCCTCTCGGCACCGCTGACGGAGACGACGTACGTCTGTACTGCGGACGCCGCCGTCACGCCGGCCGTCGTCGACGCGCTCGAGGCGACTGCCGGCGACGCGGTCGCCGTCGATCCGACCGCGGGCGAAACTCGAGCCGACGGAGACCTCGCACCGGCGCCGTCGGCCGCGGACCACGGCGTCGCAACGGTCGAAACGGCCGCCCCTTCGACGGACGCGCCCGAGGCGCTCGGGGCGTTCGCGGGCGTCGCGAAGCTCTCGCCGGAGCGTCTGGACGACGCTCGAGCGCTGGTCGACGAGGGCGAACTCTCGGAACGGGACTCCCTGGCGGCGCTGTGTGCGGCGCTCTCGCGGCGGGGTCGGGGCCCGCAGTCGATCGATGCGAGCGGTCGATCCGCGACGATCGAAACCGACGACGACCTCGCCAGGTTCGTCCTCGGAACGAAGGCGGAGACCCTTCGGCGTCTCAGGCCGATCCTCGACCGCTCTCGGATCAAACGTCCGTTCTCGTTCACCGTTGCAGAATGGGAACGGAGCCGCGACGAGGTCTGTGACGCGGTACGCGCACTCTTCGAGGACGAACCCGTCATCGTCCGGAGCAGCGCGCGGGCCGAGGACGGCTGGGAGCGCTCCCACGCGGGGCAGTTCGAGAGCGTCCTCGACGTCCCGGCCAACGACCGCGCCCAACTCGTCGACGCCGTCGACCGGGTCGTGGCGTCGTACGACGGGAACCCTGACGACCAGGTGCTCGTCCAGGGGATGGTCGATGACACCGTCCACAGCGGCGTCGTCACGACGCGGACGCTCGAGTCCGGCAGCCCGTACTACGTGGTCAACTACGACGAGGGGACCTCCTCGACGGAGTCGGTCACCGACGGCACCGGCGAGGAGCTCCGGACGACCGTCGTTCGCAAGGACGCCCTCGACGACGGGCGGGCCGACCTCGATCGGGACGGCGATTCGGAGACGCCGGCGTTCCCGCTCGAGAAGCTGCTCGAGGCCGTTCGCGAGGTCGAGACGACGATCGGTTGCGACCGACTCGACATCGAGTTCGCGGTCTCTCGGGACGACGAGATCTACGTCCTCCAGGTGCGGCCCATTCCGGCGGAGTCCGACGACCGCGACCGATCGGTCGCCGACGGTGCGGTCTATGACGCCGCGGACGCCGCCCGGGAGTCGTTCGCCGTCCTCCAGTCGGCGCCCCCGCAGGTCGTCGGCGACCGGACGATCTTCAGCGTGATGACCGACTGGAACCCCGCCGAGATCGTCGGTCGCCGACCGCGGGCGCTCGCCGACTCGCTGTACCGATTCCTGATCACCGACGACGTCTGGGCCCGCCAGCGCGCCGAGTACGGATACCGGGACGTCCGCCCGCACCCGCTGCTGAAGAGCTTCGCCGGACAGCCCTACGTCGACGTTCGCGCCGTCTGCAACTCGTTTATCCCCGCGTCCGTCCCCAATTCGGTGGCGGCCACGCTCTGCGAGCACTACCTCTCGCGGCTCGAGCGAAACCCCGACCTGCACGACAAGGTCGAGTTCGACGTCGCGATCACGTGTCTCTCCTTCGACTTCGACCGCCACCGGAATCGCCTCGCGACTGCCGGCCTCTCGGACGACGAGATCGATCGATTCAGGGACGGGCTCCGGGAGATCACCCGAACGGCGTACGATCGGACGGCGGCGGACTACGATCGGATCGACGACCTCTCGGAGCGGTACCGCTCGCTCGTCGAGGCCGACCTTCCGCCGCTCCGGACGGCTCGACTCCTGCTCGAGGACTGTCGCCAGTACGGGACGCTCACGTTCGCACACCTGGCCAGATCCGCGTTCGTCGCCGTGGAGCTGCTGCGCTCGCTCGAGCGCACGGGCGTCCTGACGGCCGACCAGCGAACCGCGTTCCTCGAGTCGCTGAGCACGGTCGCGAAGGAACTCGACCGAGACGCCGCCCGCGTCGCGAGCGGCGACCTCGAGTGGGACGCGTTCGTCGAGGAGTACGGCCACCTCCGGCCGGGTACGTACGAGATCATTTCGCCGTCGTACGGACGACGCCCCGACTCCTACCTGCGTCCGCTCGTCGACAACGCCGACGAGCCGGAGCCGGGGTACGACCCGCTCTCGGAGTGGGACGAGGCCCTGATCGCCGACGTCGAGGACGAGCTCGCCGCGATCGGACTGCCGGCGGACGTCCCGGCGTTCGTCTCGTTTCTCAAGACGGCGATCGAGGGCCGCGAGTACGCGAAGTTCGTCTTCTCGCGCAACCTCAGTGCCGCGCTCGAGGAAATCGTCGCCTTCGGCGAGGAGCGCGGACTCTCGCGCGAAGAACTCTCCCACGTCCCGATCTCGGACCTGTTCCGGATCGCTGACGGCGGGCCGCGGACGGACGCTGCGGCGTGGCTTCGTTCCCGCGTCGAGGACGGGAGGCGAACCCAGGAGCTGGCGAACGCGGTCGAGTTGCCCCCGCTGTTGACCGCCGAATCCGACTTCCTCGCGTTCGACCGCCCCGCCAGGGATCCGACGTTCGTGACGGATCGTACGGTCTCCGGCGAGGTCGTCCCGATCGAGGACGCGGACGTGACGGAGCTCTCGCTTGCGGGCAAGATCGCCATCGTTCCGCAGGCCGACCCCGGCTACGACTGGCTCTTCGGGCACGACATCGCCGGCTTCGTCACGATGTACGGCGGCGTGAACTCACACATGGCCGTCCGGGCCGCGGAGTTTTCGATCCCGGCGGCGATCGGCGTCGGTGAGAGCCGTTACGAGGACGTTCGACAGCTCGACCGCGTCGAACTCGACTGCGGCGGAATGCGCATCCGGAACCGCTGACCGCGACCGCGATCAGGCTCGGGGCGACTCGAGTTCGATGTCGGCGTCCTCGAGCAGCTCCTCGACCTCCGCGCGTTTCTCCTGGTGTTCGGCGAGGAACTCTCGCATGAGCTGGGCGGCCTGCTCCTTGCAGTCGCCACAGAGCCGCTCGCCGCCGACGCACTCGTCGTACACTCGCTTGGCGAACTCGTCGTCGTCGCCCGCCAGCAGGTAGGCGTACAGCTCGTAGACGGGACACTCGTCGGCCTTGCCGCCCTTCTCGCGTTGTTCCTCGGCGGTCTCGCGACCGCCCGTCGTGGCGGCCTTGACCTTGTCGTAGCCGTCTTCGGGGTCGTCGAGCAGGGAGATGTGCGAGGCGGGCACCGACGAGGACATCTTCCCGCCCGTGAGCCCGGTCATGAAGCGGTGGTAGATCGAGGACGGTGGGCGGAAGCCGTAGCCGCCGTTGTCGACCTCGACTTCGCGGGCCAGCTCCTCGGCCTCGCCGACCTCGAGCTCGAAGGCGTCGACGTGGTTCTCGTAGACGCGCTTCTCGCCGTCGATCGCGTCGATAAGCGCGTCGAAGGCCTCGTCGGTCGCCCGCCGATCGAAAAAGCGGGTTCGCGGGCGGACGGGCTCCATGCCGGCTTCCTCGAGTTTCGTCAGGACCGAGCCCAGCGTGTCGGCGGAAACCGCGAGTTCCTCGAGGGGCGTCTCCTCGATCGCCTCGGCGACGTGGACGCAGCGAAGCGAGTCGTCGTCGAACTCGGCCGGGTCGAGTCGCTCGTAGAGATCGGCGACGAGCTCTCGTTCCGCGGGCTCGAGTTCGAAACTCGCGTAGGCCTTCGAGACCTTGAAGAAGCGCGTTCGCTCGGCCAGATCCCGCGCCAGGCGAACGTGGGGGTCCTGGTCCGGACCGACCGGGATGACGGTCGGTTTGGGCTCCTCGAGCTGGGGATAGAGAATGTCGGCCATCTGGGTGACGACCGACTGCATGTGCGAGACGTCGGTCCCGCCGTCGAAGCCGTAGATCGCCTCCAGCTCCGAGAAGTTGGCGTCGGCGCCCAGTTCGAAGGCCAGGTCCTGTAGCTCGCGGTTCGTCGACTGTCGGTAGAGCTCGCCCTCCTCGGGATCGAACCCGAGCGCGAGCAAGGAGAGCAGGTAATCGCGGGCGTGCTCATCGATCTCGTCCCAGCTCATCCCGCGGGCCGAGTTTGCCTCGAGGTCGGCGATCAGCCCGTAGGCGTCGGCGCCCCGCTGCTGGTGCCAGATGATCTCGTCGAACACGAGCTTGTGGCCGATGTGGGGATCCCCAGTGGGCATAAAGCCCGAGAGGACCGCGGCGTCCTCGCCCTCCCGCAGTGCCTCGGCGACGGGACGGTAGTCCCGGTGGCCGAAGATGACGCCGCGGCGCATCAGGTAGTGCGGGTCGGGCACCTCCTCGAGGACCTCGTCGAAGCGCTCGATGCCGAACTCCTCGAACAGCTTGCGGTAGTCGGAGACGGCCGAGGAGCCCCACGGGTCCAGCGCGACGTCGTCGGCGCCCGCTGCTCCGCCATCGGTCACTGGTTTCCCTGACTCGGACTCCTCGAGTGGGTCGTCTCCGGTCATCATCACCGCTTTGGCGCTCAGGCACGCAAAAACCTTCGCCTTCGTTCCGTCAGGGCGTCAGCCGCTCGAGGGACCACCAGTCGATTCCGTTCTCGCCGACGAGCGCGACCACCATCGTCTTCCGGACGCCGTGGGCGAGCCTGACGTCGAGTGCGACGTCGCGGGGCTCGAAGACGTGGTTGGCCGGGTGGACCCGAACGAGCAGTTCGGAGTGACCCAGATCGTCGACGCTCTCGACGTCGGCGTAGGTCCGGAAGTCCGCGCCGAACTTGTAGCCCGTCTTGGGGACGAGCCCGCGCTCTCGCAGTTCCGTGTACACCCGGAACCGGCGGTCGAACCGCTCGCCTTCGACCTCGCGGCCCCGTTCCCTGACAGTCGCCGGATCGAGGTCGATCGCCCCTCCCTCGGCGAGGTAGGCCGCCTCGAGCAGCGAGCACTGCAGCGTCGGCTCGTCGTACTCCCGGCCCTCGAGGGGCTGGCCGTAGAAGGTCTCCTCGTAGAGTTCCAGGGGCGGCTCCCAGACAACCACCCGATCGGCGAGCAGGTCCGCCTCGCAGCCCTCCGGCAGTCCCGCCGCCGAGGACCCCGTCGGCTCCCGGCGGTTCACCTCGAAGTACGTGATCTCGCTTTCCTCGTCGACGACCGCGAGGACGCCCGCCTCGAGGTCCCGGCCGGCGACATCGGTTCGCTCCCCCAGCACCCGCAGCGCGTAGGCGATCTCGCCGTCCCCGGGGCCTTTCCCCCGCGGAAAGACGGCGAACTCCGTCTCCGGCGGATTCTCGAGCCACGGCTCGGCCGCCGGCGCGAGATAGAAGCCCCGCTCGCGGAGGTCGGCGTACACCAGAAATCGGACACCGAAGTCGGGGCCGGGTTCGCGGGCCAGAAACGAGCGGAAGTCGAGGCGCTCGTCGCCGTCGACGACGGCCGCGAGGTCGCCCCGGTAGAGCAGGTGGGCCGCCTCGACCGGCGCGAGGGCGATCTCGTTACCCTCGAGCGGATAGCCGTATCCTCGCGAGTCGTGATAGCGCTGGCGGGCGTCGCCGCCGACGCGGACGACGCCGTCCTCGAACCGCCCCTCGAGTGACATACCCGGCCCTTCGCCGGGAATCACTAAGTGGCTGTGGATCGCGTCTCAGTCGTCGACGCCGGCTTCGACGCGGTACTCGCCGACCCGTCCACAGGTCGCGTCGAGACACCGCGCGCCGGTCCCGGTCTCGAAGGTCGGCAGCCCGCAGCCGCAGTCGCCGTCGACGACGCCGGCGGGGAGAGCGAACCCGGTGTCGCAGTCCGGGTAGTGCTCGCAGCCGGCGATCAGGCCCCCTCGACGGAGGATCCGCAACTCGCCCTCGCAGTCCGGTTCCGGACAGTCCCACTCGCGGTCGAACGCCTCGCGGACGGCGTCGTCCAGCGACTCGCAGCTTCGATCGAGACAGACGTCGAACGCGAGCCCGCGCTCGACGCGCATTCGCGGGAGGCCGCAGTCACAGCGCTCCTCGCGGATCGTCGCGTCCGAGGGAATCCCGTAGCGGTCCCCGCAGCCGACGCAGTGCACTCCGGAGGAGCGAACGAGCGCGCCGCCGCAGCCCGGGCAGGCGCCGACGGGCGTTCCCGCCGCCGAGGCCGGGTAGTGGGCGAACCCGTCCTGGTCGTGAGCCGCGATCCGCAGGGTCTGGGTCCCCTTTTTCGCGACCAGCGTGAAGTCGTTCGCCCGGTCGCTCGAGACGCTGTCGGCCCGGGTGAGCCAGGCGACGGGCTGGTAGCCGTCGACGTCGTGGACGAGCACGGTGTTGTCGGGCTTGACGATCGTCGTCACGCGGCCGCGGTACTCCGAACGGTTCGCGTCCTCGTCGATGACGGTACAGTCGCCCGCGAGCACGCGGATTGCGTCGTCGATCATGGACGCCGTTGGCCGCGTTTCGGTACTTAAATTCGGGGCCGATCCCCGCCGATGACGGCGCGACGTCTTCGATCTCGGGTCGGCGACGGGAGGCGGGTTCGAACGCCGCTACAGGTAGCCCAACAGCGGCATCGCAAGCCCGACGATCCATCCCAGGAGGCCGATGCCGAACAGCGCGGCGCCCTCGGCGTCGTTTCGCGCGGCGCCCGCCGCGAGCAACCCGAGCGTGACGAGCAGTCCCGTCCGGTGGAGCAACAGCTCGAGCGGGAGCGCCGTCACGCCGATCGAGGCGAAATCGAGGACGAATCCCAGCCCGAGCCCGACGGCGGCGAACGCGAACGCCGGCTGGGGCTCGAGCGGGCGACCCAGCCAGTTCACGACGCGTTGCAGGCGCAACAGCCGACCCGCCCGCTCGAGGGACTGGGTGAGCACGATCGCCGCCGCCGGCGGTCCGACCGCCAGTACCGGGTACAGAACCACGACGAACGCCTGCGGCGTGATCCAGGGGATCGCCGCCTCGACGGCCAACCCGGCGCTTCGAACGCCGACGACCAGCCCCGCGAGCGTTCCGAGGAGGGCGAAGCCGCGGACGTTCCGGTACGTCCAGCCGAGCAGTCGCCGAGCGCCGCGGGCGATCCCGCCCGCCGTCCCGGTCCCGAACAGCCCGAGGACGGTCCCCGCTCCGAGGGAGACGAGGGTCGCCAGCTCGATCGCCGAGAGCCAGCCGTCGTTCCAGCCGCCGTGGGTTCCGTGGTACTCGCGTCGCACCTCCTCGACGAACGGCTCGTCGAGGTACTCTGCCTCGAGCGCGTTCTGGGAGTTCTGGATGTCGGTGACCGTGTGCCGTAACCGGAAGAAGTCGAAGTGCTCGCGGTGAGCCTGGATCACCGTCCAGTCGTCGTTTTCGGTGGTGTACGCCCGAATGTGGTGCCGACTTCCGAGGTACGTTCCCGCGTGGAGCTGGTAGCTCTCCTCGATCCAGACGCCCCCGCCGCCGTGGGGTTCGGTGTCGACGTAGGTGTACCGGGTCGAGCCGTGCGCGTCGTCCCACTGGGTCGAGTCCTCGGCGTCCCCGTCGGCCCCGGTTCGGTTCTCCTCGTCGACTTCCTCCCACTCGAGTTCGTCCTGGGCGACCAGCGACCGCCTGACCCGATCGTCGTCGCCGTGGACGATCAGGTTGAGCGCGAGCGTCCGTTCGTCGTTCGACCGACTGCGGCTGGTGTACGGCCAGACGTAGCTGCCGTTCTCCGCGGGCTGTATCAGCCGATCGCGATCGAGCGTCTCGGGCTCGGACGACCCCGTAATCGGATCGATCGCCCCGCCGGCGACCAGGTAGCTGGCAGCGAGGACGAACAGCCCGACCAGCAGGAGGTGGCGCCGATTCATCGCACTCTCGAACCCGGCGCGGTCGCCGTTCGCCGTCCTCCGGGTCGCGATCGATGCCGCGTCCGGATCGCCTCGTGCGCGCCCGAGAGGGGCTGCGCCGATCCGCTCGGTCGGTGCCGAACTCGTCGTCGCATCTGCTCCGTGAGATCGCTTTCGAACGGCAAGTAACTGCTGCAGGCTCGAGCGCGCGATCCGAGAGCGGGGCCCGGCGACCTACCGAGAACGACGGAGGACTCCGGAGACGTGTTGTCCCCTCCTAGCAGCGTTCATGACCTGCGTCGTGAGACTTCCGAACGGGACGATGGCTCCGCTACACGAGCGTCCGAAGACGGTCGCGATCCGCGAGGACCGCAACGGAACGGGTACGACTCGTTCGACGACCGACGGGACGGTTCGCCCGACGGCCGACAACCGACGCGCGTTCGGTGTCCGCGGCTACCGAACGGCCGGATTCCGCCGATGAGCGTTCCCGTCGCGGTGCTCGTCGCCGTCTCGTGGATGATCGTGCTGTTGCTCTACCTCGGCCTGTTCTTCGGACCCGGCGAGACTCACTCGCGGGACGAGGAAACGGTCCGGTAAACCCGGCCGAGTCGCTTCCGCGGGCGATCGCCGCGGCGGGTACCGCGGGAGCCGGCGAAACGCGTTTCCGCGCCGACGGAAACGTACTCTCATGGCCGACCTTACCGCGGAACTCCTCCTGTTCGACGGCTTCGACGAACTCGACGCCGTCGGTCCCTACGAGGTGCTCGAGAACGGCCGCGAAGCGGGGGCCGACCTCGAGGCACGACTGGTGACGCTCGAGGACGGAACCGACGACGGGTTCGTCGAAGCGAGCCACGGACTCCGGGTGGAACCCGACGGCACGCTCGGCGACCCCGATCTGCTGGTCGTCCCTGGCGGCGGCTGGACGAGCGCCGACGGCGGCGTGCGAGCCGTCGTCGACGACGGTGCGATCCCGGCCGCCGTCGACGACCGCTTCGCCGCGGGCGCGACGGTCGCCTCGGTCTGTACCGGCGCGATGATCCTCGCCGAAGCGGGGGTGCTCGAGGGCCGTCCCGCGACGACCCACCAGGTTGCGATCGACGACCTCGAGGAGTCGGTCGCGAACGTCGTCGAGGAACGGGTCGTCGACGACGGCGACGTGCTTACGGCCGGCGGTGTCACTGCCGGGATCGACCTGGCGCTGTGGCTGCTCGAGCGGGAGTTCGGCGCCGACGTCGCCGAGGCGGTCGCGGCCGAGATGGAACACGAGCGCCGCGGCGAGGTCTTCGGCTAGCGGCGCGGGTACCTCCCGGGCGTTCGCCCCTCGCCGACCTGTCGTGCCCCGTCGGCGGACGTCGCCGCGTGATGGCCAAACGGCTATACGTCCGTCCCCGGTAGGCCGACGTACATGAGTGCAGTCTTGTTCGACATGGACGGCGTGCTCGTCGACAGCGAGGACTACTGGGTCGAGTTCGAACGCGAGGAGATCCTCCCCGCGGCCGTCCCCGACGAGGACGTCGACGTCGCCGAGGTCAGCGGCATGAACTACGCGGAGATCTACGACTACCTCGAGGCGGAGTACGGCACGGCGATCACCCGCGAGGAGTACCTCCGGAAGTTCGAGGAGACCGCCGAGACGCTGTACACCGAACGCGTCGAGTTGCTCGAGGGAACCCACGACCTGCTCGCCGAACTCGACGAGCGGGGCGTGACGACGGCCGTCGTCTCCTCGTCGCCTCACGACTGGATCGGGATGGTCCTCGAGCGCTTCGAACTCGAGGACGCGTTCGACCGCGTGATCAGTGCCGAAGAGATCGACGGGAACAGCAAGCCCGCCCCCGACGTTTTCGAGTACGCGGCCGAGGAGGTCGGCGTCCCCGCCGCCGACTGCGTCGTCGTCGAGGACTCCGAGAACGGCATCAAGGCGGCCGACCGCGCCGGGACGATCGTCGTCGCCTACCGCATCGACGCCCACGGCGACATCGACTACTCGCCGGCCGACCGGGTCGCCGACTCGCCGGCCGAGGTCCGGGAGGCGGTCCTCGAGCTCGTCGACTGACGTCCCCCACGACTCGAGTCGCGGGCGTTCGTGCTGTTTCTCCGTCGGCCGTCTCTCCCGAGGATCCGTTAGTCGGTTTACTCGTCCGGGTCGATCCGTTCGTCCGGATCGGCCCGCCGGCGCAGCCACTCGAGGCCGAGCGCACCGCCGAGGAGCCCGGCACCGGTCGTGAATCCGGGCGTCCCGTCGGCTCCGGAGTCCTCGTCGCCGTTATCGGCCACCGCGTCATCGTCGCTTCCCCTCTCACCGTCGTCGGTACCGTTTTCGTCACTTTCGCCGTCGTCGATCGCTGCGTCGCCGTCGCTCTCGGTACCGCCGTCGTCGCTGGCTTCGGTACCGCCGTCGTCAGTACCGTTGTCGACGGCTTCAGTACCGCCGTCGTCAGTACCGTCGTCGACGGCCTCGTTGCCGCCGTCGTCAGATTCGGCTCCGCCGTTTTCGCCTTCGCCGGCGTAGTCGTCCTCGTCGTTCTCCGCCTCGGTACCGTCGTCGGGTCGATCGCCGTTCCCGCCGTCTCCTTCGCCTTCGGCAGGTTGGTCGTCCTCCCCGCCGTCGGTAGACTGGTCGTTTCGCTCGCCTTCCTCGCCGTCAGCGGGCTGGTCGCTCTGATCGTCTTCCTCCCCGTCGGCAGACTGATCGTCCTGCTCGCCGTCTTCGTCGTCGGCGGATTGCTCGCCGTCCTCGGCGATCCCTTCGCGAAGCGCCACGAGATCGCCGTCGTGGTCGACGTAGATCGTCTCGCCGCTGATCGCGCGAACGTGTCCGACAGGCGCATCGTCCCTCGAGAGCACCCACTTCTCGGAGCCGTCGTACTTGTTCAGGGCGACGAGGTCCTCGTCGTACTCCCGCCCCCCGTAATTGTAGCCGTCCAGATAGAAGTACGCGTACACCGTGTCGCCGCTGACGACGGCCTGCCCGTAGGTGTACGTCATGTCGAGATTCCAGTCGTACTCGTCACCGTGAATCGAGCCCCCGGAGTACCCGTAGTCGGTGCCGCCGCCGACGTAGATCTCCTCGCCGAACGCTATTTCGCGGGTCCCGGAAGCCATGGTCGCAGGCTCGCCCGTCTGGGCGTCGTACAGCGGCCACTCCTCGTAGGACGCGCCGTCGTAAGCGATCGCTGCCGACGTCGCGTAGGTGGTACTGATGTGGGAACCGACGTAGGTTCCTTTCTGCCAGACCTCGGCGCCGGTCTCCGGCTCGAGCGCGATCGGGCCCGCACCCGTGACGCTGTAGATCACGCCGTTCGCCGCCGCGGGCGCCGTAACGAACTCGTACTCGTCCTCTTCGTCACCGTGCGGTGCAGCGGTGATCGAGTCCTTCGCCCACCGAACCGAGCCGTCGTCAGGCTCGAGCGCGTACAGCGTGCCGTCGACGACGGCGTACACGCCGCCGTAGGCGACCGTCTGCCAGGCGATCTCCTCCTCGGGATCGAACTCGCTCTCCCAGCGAACGGTTCCGTCGGATCGGTCGAGCGCGACGACCTCGCTTCCGCTGAGGTAGACGCTCTCGCCGGCAACCGACGGCGTTCCCGCCTCGGTATCCGTGTTCTCCCAGCGGACGGTGCCGTCGGTCGCATTCAGGGCGAGGACGCCGTCGTCAGTCGACGTGTACACGGTATCGTCGGCAACGGCGACGGAACCCGCGCCCGTCCCCGCACCCTCGACGGACCACTCGGCCTCGAGTTCGCCCCCGTCGAACTCGTGACCGTCGGGGATGTATCTCGCGTGACCGGGGCCGCCCCGGTGTGAGGGCCAGTCCCCGTCCGGGCCCGGATCGCGATCCGGATCCGGAAGTTCGTCGACGTCGACCTCGGACGCTTCGGCCCCCACCGAAGCGAGTCCGGTCCCGATCGACAGCGCTGCACCAGTCGCCAGCACCGAGCGGCGGCGCCACTCTTCCATACCGGGAGAAGACACGTGTAGTACTATAACTATCCGATAATTATCGCCAAATTATCCATTCGGCAACTGTTTCGGCGAACGCGGAGACCGCTCGAAGGAGACGAGCACGACGCTTTCGGCCGTGTTCCCGGCGCGCTGATACCGAGAATGATACCGAGTCGACCAGTCGGGTTCCCGACCCGCCGGCGAAGTGCGAGGGTTCTCGAGCTCGGCGCGGAGTCGTAGTCCGACCATCAGTTCAGGCCGCCCGGAACCCGGGTCCCGCCTGAATTTATAGGTACGCACTCACAAGGTGGGGTATGGGCGATATCGATCTCGACGAACTCGCCGCATCGCTGACGCTTCGCGAGGAAAACCAGGCGATCAAGAGCTACCAGAACACGGTGGCGGTCTCCTGTCCGGCCTGCGACGCGACGTTCGACGACCTCGTCGTCTGCAAGGAGAACCCGGCGAGTCTCAACCTCTCGCGCCAGCTCGATCTCTGCGTCGGCTCGGCCGACGGGCAGGCGGTCATCTTCACCCACAAGAAGTGACTTCTCCCACGACTAAAGTCGTGGGTTTCCCTCACTGAGGGTTAGGCCCACGTCTTCCGGGGAGTTCGCAGGTTCCATCTCACCGTTGGTTCCGTCGAGTACGACCTGCGTTTCGGGCTGAGCCACAACAGCCCCCACCGTCGATAGCGGGCTCTGAATGTCCTTACCAACGGCTCGTTTGCCGATATTCGTCGCGCCATTCTTGTCGCCATTATCGTCCAGCCCGCAATCGTGACACTCGACTCGACCCTGCACGTCACGGCTCGTGTTCTGCGAGCCACATCGCCAGCACGTCACAGACGTGTCGTACTCCGACACTGGGATGCATTCCCGTCCGTCGAGATGCGCCTTGTATGTGAGGATGTTCGCCAGTTTCGCGTACGGCATCTTGTGGGTCTTGTCGTTCACATACCGTCCCTCATCGTTGTCGAAGCGCAACCCGGTCATGTCACCGAACACGATGGCTGCGTTGCGGTCACGGGCGCGAGCGATGAGTTCGTTCGCCACCTGATGCAACTCGTGTTCAACCGTTCGGGATTCCTTGTCACCGATGCGTTCGATGACCTGCGCTCCCGAGCGAACCTTCGCCTTCCCGATTGACTTTCGGAGTTGCTTGTAGTGTTCACGGACACGCCGGACTTCAGCGCCGTGGAACTGCGTATCGCGGTCGGAGAGGAACGTGCTGACGGCGATCCACTTCGCACCCATGTCGACGGCGAGAACATCATCGTATTCGTCTGCGAGGGCCACAGACCGCTTGCAGACGAGGTGAACGTACCATTCCCCGTCTCGATGGACGAGTTCCGAGTCACGGATGTACTCATCGGTGAGCAGATGTGCGTCTTTCTTGGGGACGTGAACGGGAACCCAGATGCTATCCCCACGGTCGATTTCGGGGTTGTAGATTGGGAGTTTGAACCACCACGACGAGAGTACGGTGTCCTCGTTGTGTTCGATGGTGATGCAGTCGTTGCGGAGGACGAGGGGTTGTTCGGTGTCCTCTCGTGGATTCTTGTTCGACCGGACTTTCCCCGCCTGTTGTTTGGTGGCGGAGTAGAGGTTCGCGTCGTCACCGTGAACAACGTCTTGGAACGCGGAGTATTCGCGTTCGACAAGTCGGGCTTTCCGCTCGGTGAGCGAGTGGAGTTTGACACGTACTGTGGTAGTGACTTCGCGGTGCATCGTTATTGCCCAGTCTGTGCTTCGATGTACTCCTCGATGGTCTGACTCGACACTTCGCCCGCCGAGGAGACGAAGTACGAGCGTGTCCACAGCGACGGCAGGCCGAAGTCAAACTCGTCGCGGAGGTTCCGAGAGGTGTAGCCCTTGACCTGTTGGATGATTTTGTTTGGTGTGAGTGTCGGGTTGCCCGTGATGAACAGGTGTACGTGGTCGGGCTGGATTGCCAGTCGGAGGATGGTGAGTCCGAGTTCGTCGGCTTTCTCCTCGATGCGGTGTTCGAGGCGGTCGGCAACCTCGTCCGTTAGCACCGGCTTGCGGTACTTTGGACACCACACGAAGTGGTAGTGGAGGTTGTGAACCGACGTTCGCTCTCGACTGTACCCCCGTGGCATACTGTTATATAGACGTCAACCTATATTAGGTGTTACACTTCTATCAACCTTCGGTCGGCTATTGAGGATGGATTGTGTCGTATTTGGTCGGATTCATCCCACGACTGAAGTCGTGGGCTTTCTCCTTGAACCTCTGTAACGTTCAGCGAACCTCGACCGTTCGGCGCTCCTCGAGGGGGACGAGGGGCTGTTCGGGGAAGGCGACGCTGACGCGGAACTCGAGCTCGTCGGCGTCGGCGCCGAAGACGCCGACGGGAACCGTCTCCTCGTCCCGGAGGTAGGTGCTCGTGCTCGTCATCTCGACGCCGTCGTCGGGAACGTTCGTTCCCGACTGGCTCGAGAGCGCATCACTCTCTCGAACGTGTACGGTCACCCGAATCCCGGCCCGCGCGGGCTCGCCGACGTTTCGCACAAAAACCTCGGAGACGTCGTTCTCCCCGGCGGCGATCGTCTCGGGGAACGATCCCCACTCGAGTTCGGCCGCGGGCAGCGACTGCGCCCCCTCGTAGACCCGCTCGGCGACCCCTTCCGAGAGGCCCGCCTCGACCAGCCCGGCGACGCCGGCGTCGACGACGTCGCCGGGCGTCGACAGCCCCTCCGTCGAGAGTTTACTCGCTCGTCCGGGGCCGATCCCGTCGACCGCCGTGAGGCCGACGGCGTCCTCGGCGACGCCGTTCTCGATCCGGGCCTCGACGCGCCTGGCGAGGTTCGCGGCGTGGGGGCCGACCAGCCGATCGAGGAACGCGCCCAGCGCGGAGAGCAGCCGGGTCGCGTTCCGACGGATGACCCAGGCGTCGCTCCGGAGTTCGGGAGGGACCGAACCGCTCGCGGCTCCGCGCAAGATTGCGAGCACCTTCCGCTGGCCGGGCTCGAGGTCGCCCGTCTCCTGACCCACCAGCACCGCGTCGATCGCGTCGCGTTCGGCCTGGCGGGCCGACACCGAGTCGAACTCCGCGGCGGTCGCGACGACCTCGAGGAGGTCGTCGGTTTCGGCCGACGCTCCCCCCTCGATGCGGTCACACAGCGCCGCGAACCGGGCGGCCGTCTCGAGCCGGAGGTAGTACTTCGAGGCCAGCACGCCCCGCGGGGTGGCCTCGATCGAGAGGTCCGTCTCGTCCATCGCGACGAACCCCCGATCGACCAGGTTCTCGAGGCAGTCCCGGACGCGCCCCCGGAGGTTCGGGAAGTCGTACGCCTCGGGTTTGGACTGCCCGCGAACGTAGTAGAAGGTCGTCTCGAGCCAGTCCATCACGTCCTCGAGGTCGGTGATCGTCCCCATCGCGATCTCGGCGTTGAGGTGGGTGCCGAGGGTCTCGGCGAGCCGGGACTCGATCTCCTTGCCGTCCTCGAGCAGCCGGCGGTACTTGTCGGCCTCGGCGGTATCGCAGACGACCCAGCCGTAGCCGACGTCGTCGTACCCCGGCCTCCCGGCCCGGCCGAGCATCTGGAGGACGTCGAGGGGGCTCATGTCGATCTCGCCCTCGAGGGGGTCGTGGAGCTTCGTGTCCCGGATGACGACACAGCGGGCGGGGAGGTTGACGCCCCACGCGAGCGTCGAGGTCGAGAACAGCAACTCGACCAGGCCCTCCTTGAACCACGCCTCGACGAGGTCGCGGTCGTTCTTCGAGAGCCCGGCGTGGTGGAAGGCGACGCCGTCGAGCACCGAGTTCCGGAGCGTGTCGTTTTCCAGCTCCTGGGCGTCGGTGTGGAAGTCGTAGTCGCCGCGGGCGCCCATCGGGATATCGCGCTCGGCGATCTCGTCTCTGGCCTTCTCGGCCGCCCGGACCGTGTCCTGGCGCGATGAGACGAACACGAGCGACTGGCCGTCCTCGCGGAGGTGGGGTTCCGCGAGGTCCAGCGCCCGGTAGAGCCGGCGGTACTTGTCGGCGAAGGAGTTCTCGCCGTGGGTGTAGGTCTTGACGCCGGCGTTGAGCTCGACGGGCCGGTACTCCGAGCCGAACTCGAAGGTCGCGTCCTCGGGGGCGTCGAGCCAGGCCGCGACGTCGTCGACGTTGGGCATCGTCGCCGAGAGCGCGACGATGCGGGGGTCACAGAGCCGGCGCAGCCGGGAGATCGTCACCTCGAGGACCGACCCCCGTCGGTCGGCGTCGAGCAGGTGGACCTCGTCGATGACGCAGACGTCGACGTCGGTGACGAAGTCGTACCGCCGCGAGTCGTGTTTGCGGGTCGCCGAGTCGAGCTTCTCGGGGGTCATCACGAGGATGTCGGCGCGGCGGGCCCGCCGCGGGTTGAGCTCGCGCTCGCCGGTGACGACGTACACCGAGTAGCCGAGGCTCTCGAAGCGGTCCCAGTCGTCTTCCTTCTCGTTGGTCAGGGCCCGCATCGGCGCGATAAACAGCGCGGTTCCGTCCTCGGCGAGCGCCCTGCAGATCGCCAGCTCCGCGAGGGCGGTCTTGCCGGAGGCCGTCGGCGCGCTCGCGACGACGTTCTCGTCGGACTCGAGCAACGCGGGCAGGGCCTCCCGCTGCATCCGGTTGAACTCCTCGAAGGCGAAGGCGTCGGCGAACTCGGGTAGAACCTCGGCGACCTCCATCAGGCGGAAACGGGGGGTGACGGGCCAAAGGCGTTTCCTTCGGCCGCTCGCGCCGACGGTCGCGGCGCGGGCAGCGAGGAGACTTCCGCAACTCAGTCGGCGGCCTCTGCAGCCGCGGTTTCGGCCGCGCGGGCGTTCATCCCGGTCTCGGTCTCGTACCAGTAGTACGCGCCCAGTCCCAGCGCGGCGACGACGTTCGAGACGGTGACGCCCCAGAAGATCCCGACGACCCCCAGCTCGAGAAGGTACGCGCCCGCGAGCGCGATCGGAAGCCGGACGATCCAGTACTGCAGCAGGGTCGCGACCAGGCTCGTTCGGGTTCGTCGGGCGCCGTTGAACCCGCCCTGCAGGAGATAGGTTGCGCCGATCGCCCAGTAGCCGTACGCGAGGATCCGCAGGTACGCCGCGGCGAGTTCGACTTCTTCGGGGCTGGCGTCGGGGACGAACAGCACCGACAGCGTCCCCGGGACCGCCCACTGGACCGCGCCGACGAGGGAGAGGGCGCTGCCCGCGATGGCGACGCCGACCCACGTCGTTCGTCGCGCGCGCCCGGGCAGTTCGGCGCCGAGGTTCTGGCCGACCATGCTCTGGGCGGCCTGCTGAAGTCCGATCGCGGGGACGAACGCGATCGCCGCCACCCGAGCGCCGATGGTGTACGCCGCCAGCCCCGCCGCGCCGCCGACGATCGCGACCAGCCAGACCATCCCGACGCGAGCCGACTGGCTCGAGAGGTACTGGCCCGCGGTCGGCCAGCCGATGTCGACGATCTCGCGACAGTCCTCGAGTTCGAACGCCACCACGTCCCGCGAGAGGACGAACCCGTCTCGCCCCCGGACGGCTATCCCGAGTCCGAACAGGAGGCCGACCCCGTAGCCGACCCCCGTCGCCAGCGCCGCGCCGGGAACGCCCAGCTCGGGGAACAGCCACCAGCCGAAGATCAGGAACGGGTCGGCGACGACGTTGACCGCGACGGCGACCGCGTTGATGTACAACGCGGCGCGGGTGTCGCCCCAGCCGATGAAACTCGACTCGAGGGCCTCGCTCGCGCTCAGAAGGGGGAAGACGAGCGCGGCGACGCCGAGGTAGGCCGCGGCGTACCGGGTGACCAGCTCGTCGGCACCGAAGACGCCGACGATCTCCGGGGCGAACGCCGCGACGGCGAGGCCCGCGAGACCGCCGGCGAGGAATCCGACGAGGATCCCGTTGCCCGTCGCCCGACGGGCTCGATCGTCCTCGTCGGCGCCGACGCGCTGGGAGACCAGCACCTGCGTCCCGACGCCCGCTCCGACCGAAACAGCCGCGAGCACTCCCATCAGCGGAAACGTCAACCCGACGGCCGCGACGCCCTCGAGGCTGTGGCGGCCGAGCCAGAGGGTGTCGGCGACCTGCTGGAGGACCTGGACGAGATTCTGGACGAGCAGCGGCGCGGCCAGGACGGCGAGCACTCGCGGTATCGAGCCCGTCGTGATCTCCTCGCGCTCGAGGTCGAGCATTCTATATATACGGATATATTTGAGTAAAATAAATATTTCTGTTGTACTCACACTGAGATGAATTGTCGATCACAACCGTTTTTCTCCCTGGCCCGCCACGGTAGAGGTATGAGTAGCGCCCGCAAGCCCGACTGGCTCAAGATGCGTCCGCCGTCGGGACAGGAGTTTACCGACATCCGGGAACACCTCCGCGATCGGAACCTCCACACTGTCTGCGAGGAGGCGAACTGTCCGAACCTCGGGGAGTGCTGGTCCGGCGGCGCCGGAACCGGAGACGGACAGGGAGGAACGGCCACGTTCATGCTGATGGGCGATCGCTGCTCTCGAGCCTGCAACTTCTGTGACGTCCGAACGGGCGGGATGGAGTCGCTTGATCCCGATGAACCCGAAAACGTCGCGGAGGCGATCGCCGAGATCGGTCTCGACTACGTCGTGCTCACGAGCGTCGATCGGGACGACCTCCCCGATCAGGGTGCGGGTCACTTCGCCGAGACCATCCGCGAGATCAAACGGCGCCACCCCGGTATCCTCGTCGAAGTCCTGATTCCGGATTTCCAGGGAGAGGAACGCCTCGTGCGCAAGATCATCGACGCCGACCCGGACGTCATCGCCCACAACGTCGAGACCGTCGAGCGCCTGCAGTTTCCCGTCCGGGATCGCCGCGCCGGCTACGAACAGAGCCTGGGCGTGCTCGAGCAGGTCGACCGGGAGTCCGACATCTACACGAAGACATCGATCATGCTCGGCCACGGCGAGTACGACCACGAGGTCTACCGGACCCTGGCGGACCTCCGCGAGCGCGGCGTCGACATCGTCACCCTCGGTCAGTACCTCCGCCCCTCGCGGGACCACCTCGAGGTGCAACGCTACGACCACCCCGACAAGTACGAGACCTGGCGCCGGGTCGCCGAGGACGAACTCGACTTTCTGTACTGCGCCAGCGGGCCGATGGTCCGCTCGTCGTACAAGGCCGGCGAACTGTTCGTCGACGCCGTCCTCCGCGAGGGGAAAGACGTCGCCGAGGCGCGACGGGACGCGCGAGCAACGACGGAGTCGGCCGAGTTCGCCGAGTAATCCGCCCTGAACTGCGTTCCCGTCTGTCCCCGAGACCGACCGTCCGTCCACTACTGGGCCCGCTGTTCTCCCGACGTACACACAACGTCTCTGTTCGCCGCATTGACACGGACGATCGGTCGATTCGATCTCGGTTCCCCGAACACTCACCGGGTGTCGAGCAAGAATCTCATCGATAGTAAACTATTTACGAAAATCCTTTAACGCGAGCGATAATTCGTTAGGGTATGCACAGGTGGGTACACCCGTGAGTACGATACAGCGAGACCCCCAGGACCGCGTACAGGTGCTCGACGACGCCGGCCGCGTCCTCGAGGGCGCCGAGGTACCCGACCTCGCCGAGACGGAACTCGTCGAGATGTACGAGCAGATGCGACTCGTTCGTCACTTCGACGAGCGGGCGGTGAGCCTCCAGCGCCAGGGCCGGATGGGAACGTATCCACCCCTGTCCGGACAGGAGGCCTCCCAGATCGGCAGCGCACACGCGCTCGAGGCCGAGGACTGGGTGTTTCCGAGCTACCGCGAGCACGGGACGGCGCTCGTCCGCGGGATGTCGCTCGAGCGGACCCTGCTGTACTGGATGGGCCACGAGCGGGGCAACCGGATCCCCGACGACGCCAACATCTTCACCGTAGCCGTTCCGATCGCCACCCAGATCCCACACGCGACGGGTGCAGCGTGGGCCTCGAAGCTCAAGGGCGAGGAGAAGGCGTTCCTGTGTTACTTCGGCGACGGCGCCACGAGCGAGGGCGACTTCCACGAGGGGTTGAACTTCGCCGGCGTCTTCGACACGCCGAACGTCTTCTTCTGTAACAACAACCAGTGGGCGATCTCCGTGCCTCGAGAGCGCCAGACCGCGAGCGAGACCCTCGCCCAGAAGGCGACGGCCTACGGGTTCGAGGGCGTCCAGGTCGACGGGATGGACCCGCTGGCGGTGTACACGGTCACCCGCGACGCCGTCGAGAAGGCCAAAGATCCCGACGCCGTCGAGGACGAGTCGCCCGGCAGCGCGACCCGACCGACGCTCATCGAGGCCGTCCAGTACCGCTTCGGCGCACACACGACCGCGGACGACCCCTCGGTCTACCGCGACGACGACGAGGTCGAGCGCTGGAAGCAGAAGGACCCGATCCCGCGCATGGAGACGTTCCTGCGCAACAACGGGATGCTCGACGACGAGCGCGTCGACGCCATCGAGAGTCGGGTCTCGGCGGAGGTCGCCGACGCCATCGACGCCGCCGAGGCGGTCGAGCGGCCCGATCCCGAGGAGATCTTCGCGCACGTCTACGAGGGGATGCCCAGACGACTACGGGAACAACTCGAGTGGTTCGAATCGGTTCGGGAGCGACACGGCGACGACGCCCTGCTGGAGGGATAACATGGCTGCAGAATCGGAAAACCTCACGCTGGTACAGGCGGTACGAGACGGGTTGCAAAGCGAGATGGAACGCGACGACGACGTCGTCGTCATGGGCGAGGACGTCGGGAAAAACGGCGGCGTCTTCCGCGCCACGGAGGGACTGTACGACGAGTTCGGCGAAAATCGCGTCATCGACACGCCGCTGGCGGAGTCGGGGATCGTCGGTACGGCGGTCGGCATGGCCGCCTACGGGCTTCGTCCGGTCCCGGAGATGCAGTTCCTCGGCTTCATCTACCCCGCGTTCGACCAGATCGTCTCCCACGCCGCGCGCCTGCGGACGCGCTCGAGAGGACGGTACACCTGTCCGATGGTCATCCGCGCCCCCTACGGCGGGGGAATCCGGGCGCCCGAACACCACTCCGAGTCCTCGGAGGCGATGTTCGTCCACCAGCCCGGACTGAAGGTCGTCGTCCCCTCGACCCCCTACGACACGAAGGGGCTACTCGCGAGCGCGATCCGTTCGCCGGACCCGGTCGTCTTCCTCGAGCCCAAACTCATCTACCGGGCGTTCCGCGAGGAGGTGCCGGACGAACCCTACGAGGTTCCGATCGGCGAGGCTGCCGTCCGTCGCGAGGGGTCGGACATCTCCGTGTTCACCTGGGGGGCGATGACCCGCCCGACCCTCGAGGCCGCCGAGAACCTCGCGGGCGAGGTAGACGTCGAGGTCGTCGACCTGCGGACGCTGTCGCCGCTCGACGAGGAGACCGTCGTCGAGTCGTTCAAGAAGACCGGACGCGCGGCGGTCGTCCACGAGGCCCCCAAGACGGGTGGCCTCGGCGCCGAGATCGCGGCGACGATCCAGGAGGAGGCACTGCTGTACCAGGAGGCACCGGTCGAGCGCATCACCGGGTTCGACACGCCGTTCCCGCTGTACGCGCTCGAGGACTACTACCTTCCCGAGCCGGCCCGCATCGAGGACGGCATTCGGGACGCGATGGAGTTCTAACATGGTCCGAGAGTTCAAACTGCCCGACGTCGGCGAGGGGGTCGCCGAGGGCGAACTGGTCACGTGGCTGGTCGAGGAGGGCGATACGGTCAGCGAGGACCAGCCGGTCGCGGAGGTCGAAACCGACAAGGCGCTCGTCGAGGTCCCCTCGCCGGTCGACGGCACCGTCAGGGAACTCCACTGGGAGGAAGGCGAGATGGTCCCCGTCGGCGACCTGTTCGTCACGTACGACGTCGAGGGTGAGGAGAGCGCCGACGAACCGACGACCTCGGAAGAAGAGCAAGCCAGCGAGCCCTCGGGCGTCGACTCGCCAGCGGAGGCTCGGACGGACGCCAAGGACGAACCCGCGGGGGACGCCGGCGCGACCGGAGCCGAAACCGGCGAGGTCGCTCTATCGGAATCCCGGGTCTTCGCGCCGCCGCGCGTACGACGGCTGGCCCGCGAGGAGGGGATCGACCTCTCGGGGCTCGAGGGCAGTGGTCCCGGCGGTCGCATCACCGCGGCCGACGTGGAGGCCGCTGCGGACGACTTGGATCACTCCTCGGAGTCGGTAGAAGTCGAGACGCCGTCCGAGGAATCCGCGTCTGATGCGGGAACGGACTCGAGTTCTGCCACGGCCGACACCGCCGCATCCGACACCGGGGCGCAACCTACCCACTCGACGACTGCGCCGCCGTCGGTCGAGTCGGCCGATCGGGCTCGAACACTGGCTGCGCCCGCGACTCGGAGGCTCGCCGAGGAGGAGGGCGTCGACATCGACGCCGTTCCGACCGACGAGGAACGTGACGGTGAGGCGTTCGTCACGCCCGAGGCCGTCCGGGAGTACGCCGAAACCCAGCGACGGGCTCAGGAGGCCGACGCCGAGGCGGTTTCGGCGGGCGAACCCGTCGGCTCGAAGGGGACGGCGTTCGCCAAGGGCGAGCGTGAGCGCCGGGAGCCGTTCACGGGCGTCCGGAAGACCATCGCTGACGCGATGGTCGAGTCGAAGTACTCGGCGCCCCACGTCACCCACCACGACGAGGTCGACGTCACGGAACTCGTCGCGGCTCGAGAGCGGCTCAAACCACGGGCCGAGGAGCAGGGGATCGGCCTCACCTACATGCCCTTTATCACGAAGGCCGTGACGGCGGCGCTGAAGGAGTTCCCCGAGATGAACGCGGTGATCGACGAGGACAACGAGGAGATCGTCTACCGCGACTACTACAATATCGGGATCGCCACGGCGACCGACGTCGGCCTGATGGTTCCGGTCCTTGAGGACACCGACCGAAAGGGTCTCCTGCAGCTGTCCTCGGAGATGAACGAACTCGTCACGAAGGCCCGCGAGCGCTCGATCAGTCCCGACGAGCTCCGGGGCTCGACCTTTACGATCACGAACGTCGGCGGCATCGGCGGCGAGTACGCGACGCCGATCCTGAACTACCCCGAGTCGGGAATCCTCGCGGTCGGCGAAATCAAGCGCAAACCCCGCGTCGTCACCGACGACGATGGAACGGAATCGATCGAACCGCGGTCGGTGATGACGCTGTCGCTGTCGTTCGATCACCGACTGATCGACGGAGCGGTCGGAGCGCGGTTCACCAACGAAGTGATGGAGTATCTCGAGAATCCGGAACTGCTACTGCTCGAATGATGAACCTTACTACGCTGCTCCGAGAGGGAACTAACTGATGGTCGTTGGAGACGTCACCACCGGAACGGACGTGCTGGTCGTCGGCGCCGGACCTGCGGGCTACGTGGCCGCGATCCGGGCCGGACAGCTCGATCTGGACGTAACGCTCGTCGAAAAGGACGCGTACGGGGGAACCTGTCTGAACGACGGCTGCATCCCCTCGAAGGCGCTGATCACCGCAACGGACGTTGCCCACGAGGCGGGCAACGCCGAGGAAATGGGGATTCACGCCGACCCCGCGGTCGATCTCGCGGGAATGATGGGCTGGAAGGACGACGTTGTCGACCAGCTCACCGGTGGCGTCGAGAAACTGTGCAAGGCAAACGGCGTCAACCTGCTCGAGGGGACCGCCACCTTCGCGGACGAGAACACCGTCCGGGTCTCTCACAGCGGCGAGGGCCAGGGTTCGGAGACCCTCGAGTTCGAACACGCTATCGTCGCGACTGGCTCGCGGCCGATTCAGATCCCCGGCTTCGAGTACGACGACGAGCCGGTGATCGATTCGACGCAGGCGCTCGCGCTCGAGTCGGTGCCGGACTCGATGGTGATCGTCGGCGCCGGCTACATCGGGATGGAGCTTGCCGGCGTCTATGCCAAGCTCGGCACCGACGTCACCGTCATCGAGATGCTCGATTCGATCCTGCCGGGGTACGACGACGACCTCAAACGTCCCGTCAAGCAGCGCGCGACCGACCTCGGAATCGACTTTCACTTCGGGTACGCGGCCTCGGAGTGGACCGAGACGGGCGACGGCATCCGGGTCGTCGCCGAACCGACCGAGGAGGCCACAGCCGACGGCGGGAGCGAGGCGAGCGCCGAGACCGTCGAGGACGACGCTCTCGAGCTCGACACCGAGAAGGTTCTCGTCGCCGTCGGACGAGAACCGGTGTCGGACACGCTCGAGCTCGAGAACGCTGGCGTCGAAACCGACGACCGCGGTTTCATCGAGACCGACTCGCGGGCGCGCTCGAACGTCGAGCACGTCTTCGCCGTCGGCGACGTCGCTGGCGAGCCGATGCTCGCCCACAAGGGGAGCATGGAGGGCCAGGTCGCCGCCGAGGTGATCGCCGGCGAGCCGTCGGCGATCGACTACCAGGCGATGCCCGCGGCGGTGTTTACTGAACCCGAGATCGGCACCGTCGGGATGTCCGAATCAGAGGCCGAAGAGGCCGGCTTCGAGACCGCCGTCGGAAAATTCCCGTTCCGGGCCAGCGGCCGAGCGCTGACGACCGGCGAGACCGACGGGTTCGTCAAGATCGTCGCCGACGAGGAACAGGGGTACGTTCTGGGCGCACAGATCGTCGGTCCCGAGGCCTCCGAACTGATCGCCGAACTCGGACTCGCGATCGAACTCGGCGCGACGCTCGAGGACATCGCCTCGACGGTTCACACGCACCCGACGCTTTCGGAATCGGTGATGGAAGCGGCCGAGAACGCGCTCGGTCACGCGATCCACACGCTGAACCGCTAGCGCGAACCCGGGACTCGAGCGCCCCTCGCCGGGCTGGCTCGAGGTCGGGAACGGTAGACGAACGCTCCCCGTGCGCGACGAGAATCGAAGAGTTCGACGGTGTCGCGTTCGACTCGGCGAGCGAGAGCGATCGAACGGTCCGGTACTACTGGACGTACAGCGAGTACGCGATCACGAAAAAGCCCACGAGCACGAGCAAACTCTCGAGCAACACCCCCATTACGAGCTCGACGCCGAGTATCTCGTGGAGAACGCCCGCAAGTACGAACCCGAGCGTGACGATTCCGAATCCGCCCGCGAGATATCCCAGCGCGGGTTGACGCGTTCGACGGTACGCCTTGAGCGCGAAGTAGGTGATCACCCCACCCACGACGAGAACGAGCGTTTTGACAACTGCCAGTACGAGCGCAAGTTCGGTTCCAGTCATGTCTCCTTTCGCACCTCAGACCACAGTTCGGCGAGTCGTTCGTCGGCTGTCCTGGCCGGACGCTCGATCTGTACCGACAGCGACCGGTCGTCTTCGAGGGAGAGCGTAATCTCGTCGAACGCCACGGAGTACTTGCTCGCGTGGTGGCCGTCCTGACGGATTTCGGTCGACTCCTCGAGGAGCGTCGAATCAGTTAGCAGCTCGAGCTTTCGGTACAGCGTGGACTGTGGTATCTCACACTGCGCGTTGAGCTCGGCCGCCGTCATCGGCTCCTCGAGTTTCCGGATGATCTCCCGGCAGTCGGGGTCGTCGAGCGCAGAACAGATCACTTCCGGTGACGGCGGTGGTTCCGAAGTGATCGGATCCTGGACCATTCGTCTACTCCTTGCAACGCGCCGGGTTTATTCGCATCGATGCACGACTTCATCGCGGACGCCGGCGGTCGAAGCCTTCTTGCGCGTGCGCGCTCGATGTCGAAACTGCGCGGGTATCATTCGGTTCGACTGTCCCTTCGAGGGGAGGATGACCGGCCGACCTCCGCCCGCGTAATATTCTGTACGGAATAGTGTCAAGTATTCTTCTAGATATCGGAAAACCGTGGTATGTGGATCCGGTTCGAACTATCCGATCTTCGACGGCCTTATGTATGGACCGGGTCCTCGTCACTAATGCGAACGACGTGACGTTCTCGTCGCGTCCCCTTCGGCCGATTTCGGCGCGAAGGCAGGTACTCCATCCGAACGCTCATCCGTTCTCGATTGGAACGGGATGTCCTTCGACGGCCGCGGTCAATCCGACGGCCTTAAGTACATACGAGAACTCGGATGGAACGCATTCGAAACCCGACGACGCCGTTCGACGGCCCGTCGGATCGGACGACTCGCCTTCGAAGGGGTTAAGTACTCCTCGGGGCTTACGAGTACGTCCGAAGGAAA
>NZ_JAAVUO010000023.1:43525-54634 GCF_012163165.1 Natronococcus sp. JC468 | reverse complement strand
TTTCTTCGCTTGAGCCATCGGCTGAGTTTCGCTAGCGATTGGATTGAGACGTTCCTTCCAGATGTTCAAAGGTTGCGCTGATCACTCAGGTCGGGTTCGCATCCGTCGAACCGAGTGAGTCGATTTATGTCGGAGCCGAAACGTTCGCTACGTATGGTCGCAAAACGGGCGGTCGGTGTTTCGCCGTCGACGACGATCGGACGGTGACCCAGAGGAATGTTACACGCTCTCGAACGGCGGCTCGGACCGCGGTTCTCGGTGCTGCGGGTCTACTGCTACGGGCTCTGTATGGGAACGGCCGACGCCCTCCCCGGCGTCTCGGGCGGCACCGTCGCGCTCCTGCTCGGATTCTACGGCCGGCTGATCGCCGCCGTCACCGCGTTCACTCCCAGGCGAGCGATCGACGTCCTCCGGGGGTACGACGCCGAGCGCCGCGATCGGGCCAGGGAGGCGCTGCTCGAGATGGATCTCCAGTTTCTCCTGCCGCTGGGAGTCGGCATCGTCACCGCCGTCGCGATCATCGCCGAGGCCGTCACGGTGCTCGCGGAGTCGCACCCCCTCGCGCTCTTCGGCTTCTTCATCGGGCTGATCGCCGCTTCGGCGATCGTCCTCTTTCGGACGCTGACGTTCGCCTCGGCCCGGCACGTCCTCTCGGCGGCCACCGGCACGGGGATCGCCCTGCTCGTCTCCGCGAACGTCCTCGAGTTGCCCGGCAGCGGCCCCCTCCTGATCTTCCTTTCGGGGGCACTGGCCGTCAGCGCGATGATCCTGCCGGGCGTATCGGGGTCGCTGATCCTGATCTTGCTCGGTCAGTACGTCTTCCTCTCCGGCGAGCTGAGCGCGTTTCTCGGGTCGATTCGGGATCTCCTGCTCGCCGACGGCACGCTCGCGGCCGTCGCGGACCCCGGGGCGACCGTCGTCGTCTTCGTCGCGGGCGGGGTCGTCGGTCTCGTTTCCATCGCCAGGATCGTTCGGCACGCCCTTGACCGACAGCGCGAACTGACGCTGCTGTTTCTCGTCGGCCTCATCGCCGGCTCGGTTCCGGCGCCGCTTCACAACGTCGCCGAGGCTCACCCCCTGACGATCGACGTCCTCCTGCAGACCGCCGTCTGGGCGGGTCTCGGGGCGCTCGCGCTGTTCGCGCTCGACCGGCTTGCGGGCGGGTTCGACCCCGAGTAGCGGCCGCCGGTCGCTCCGCGGTTTCGACGGCAGCCGTCGATCGGCCGAACCCGAACGTTATACTCCCGGCACCTGATCGGTTCGCCATGGAATCCGTTGGCACGGGACTCGCGCGCATCGATCGGAACGACCGACGGGCCGACGTCTACCTCGCCCGACCCGAGAAGCGAAACGCGATGTCGGTCGAACTCATACGGGATCTGACCGCGGCGTTCGAACGCGTCGACGCCGACGAGGACGTCTGGGCGATCACCCTGCTCGGAGAGGGACCCGTCCTCAGCGCCGGAATGGACCTCGAGATGATGCGCGACCGGGTCGAACCCGACTCCGACGTCGACCGGGACGTCTTCCCGACCCTGCTCGAGACCGTCGAGACGACGCGACAGCCGACCGTCGTCGGCATCAAGCGGGCCGCGCCGGCCGGCGCGTTCGAGCTGACACTGCCCTGTGACTTCCGGATTATCGGCCGCGACGCGAAGTACGGCCTGCTCGAGGTAACGCTGGGAACGTTCCCCCACGGCGGGGGCACCCAGCGGCTCCCCCGGCTCGTCGGGCTCTCGCGGGCCAAGGAGATCGTACTCACCGGCGAGTACGTCGACCCCGAGGCGGCCGAACGGATGGGACTCGTCCACGAGGTCTGTGCCGACGGGGCGGTCGACGAGCGCACGAAGGCGTTCGCGGACCGACTCTGCGAGAACGCGCCGCTGGCCCTCGAGAACGGAAAACGAGCGCTCAACGCCGCCCTCGAGACACCACTCGACCGGGGGCTCGAGTTCGAGCGCGCCTTGGCGCGCGAACTCGACGACACGGACGACTACCGGGAGGGGTTCGACGCGCGACTCGCCGACCGGGAGCCGCAGTTCCGCGGAGAGTGATCACCGGCGGTCGTAGATCCGAACGGCCCGGTCGTGGCGCACCGACAGCCCGTTCGGATTGCGCCGCGTCGACCGGTCGGCGTACCGGGCTCGGAGCCCGTCCTTGAGGCCGCCGGCGGCGTTCGTGACGACGTCGACGCCGTTCGAGAACCAGCCCGTCGGCGTCGCGCTCCCGGTGACGATCTCCCGAACGCCCGCGGCCCCGTCCCGGATCGCGCTGCCGACGGTGCGCCCGAGGACCGTCGGTCGCGGGCCGTAGTTCTTCCCGAGTCCATAGGCGAGCGCCCGGTAGGTGGTCCCCCAGTCGGGGTCGGCTCGCCCGCCGTCCGCGCCGACGTCGCTCCGAGCGGTCATCGACGGCTCCCAGGCGACCTCGAAGCCGAGGCCGCTCGCGCGGTGAGCGCAGTCGACGGCGCCGTCGCCCTCGATGTACTCGTCGAACCCGTCCAGGGCCTCGAGCGAGGTGCAGTCGAACGCGACGTTGCCTCCGTCGAACAGGGTCACGTCCCGTCCGGCGACCGACCGCGTCCGTTCGGTCTCCGCGAGCGTCCCGTCGGCCTCGCCCGTCGGGCCGGCGATGACGTCCGCGCCGTCGGCGACCGCGCCCTCGAGAGCCCCGTACCAGCCCGGCTCGACCGCGTACTCGGCGTCGAGGAAGGCGACGACGTCGCCGGTCGCCGTCTCGAAGCCGGCGTTGCGGGAGACGTTCGGGTTTCGCTCGGAGATCTCGACGAGAACGTCGATGTCCTCGCGCTCGCGGACGACGCCGGTGGTCCCGTCCGAAGAGGGGCCGTTGACGACGACGAGTTCCGTCTCGACGGGGGTCTCGGTCGCGAGCGCGTCGAGACACGACAGCAGTCGCTCCCGGTCGTTGAGCGTCGAGACGACTACCGAGAGCTCCATGCCCTACAGTAGCCGCGTCCGAGGATAAAAATAGGGTGGAATTCGATCCCGCTCACCGCACGCGGGTGTTCCAGTAGGAGACCGACGAGAGGTGGTCGGTCAGCGGGCGGCCGCCCACCGTCTCGTCGACCGAGCGGATCGCGTTCGCCAGTCCGTTCGGGATCGATCGGTAGAGTCCGTACGGCGCGAGGAAGTCGTCCTCGACGTCGACCAGCGTCAGGTCGGTTTTCGCGAGCAGGACGCTCACCTCGCTCTTCGAGTACAGGCGTGACCCCATCGGGAGCGCCCAGTTGTAGACGCTGCGTGCCGAAAAGCGGTTGAACGTGTCGAAGACGATCTGATCGCGCGAGACCCGGCGCATCTCCCGGAGGAACGCCTCGGGATCGTCGGCCAGATGGAAAAACCGCATCGCGACGACGGTATCGAAGTGATCGTCCGGGAACGGCAGCCGTCCGGCGTCGCCCCGCAGAAACTCGAGGGTTCCCGCGACGTTCGCCGCCTTCGCTTTCTTGCGTCCCTGTTGCAGCATCGCCGCCGAGATGTCCAATCCGACGACGTCCGCGCCGCGCTCGGCAAGCATGACCGTAAACCGCCCGGTACCACAGGCGATCTCGAGGACGTTGCGGTCCTCGACGGGCATGATCGCCTCGAGTACGGCCTCCTTCTCCCGGCGGTCGATCAGCTGTCCGCCCTGGGAGAACCGCTTGTCGTCGTACTCGGCGGCGACGTCGTCGGCCTGGTACCACTCCTGTCCTTTCACGCTGGCTCCAACTACGGCGACGACAGGATAAAACGATACTGGAGTCCGACGACGACCGTCCGAGGACTGACACGTTCTCGAACGTCGGAAACGACCTCGACGGAGGCTGTAGCCCGACGGTTCGGTCACTCGGCGAGTTGATCGGTCCGTTCGCGAGCGAACACGTCAATCGAGAGTGATAATATGACGGGGATACACCTTATACAAACTGGATTGTTCGTATCCACATATAGGGAAGCTTTACCAGTACCGACTCCGCTGTACTCGGTATGAGCATGAGTACCGCAGAGGATCGCGCCGGCGCTACCGAGCAGTCGCTCTCCGAGGAGGAGTACCGCGATCGACTTCGCGACCTGCCCCCGAGCGCGAAACTCGTCGCCAAGGTCCTCGAGACCGACTCGCCGCTTTCCCAGGGGCAACTCGCCGAGGAGTCGCTGCTGCCCGACCGGACCGTCCGCTACGCGCTCAACCGCCTCGAGGACGTCGAGCTGATCGGTTCCCGGTACAGCTTCCGCGACGCCCGTAAGCAGGTCTACTTCCTGAAGCGGTAGCGACACCACCTTTTTCCCCCGACCGTAACGTTCGCCCGTGAACGTCGTTTCCAGCGCCGCCCCCGTATCGACCCGCGCGCCCGGCGGCCGGACCAACGCCTACCTGCTCGGCGAGGAGCCGTCGGTCCTCGTCGACCCCGCGGCCCGAACCGACGCGCTCGATCGGCTGGTCGCGGCCCGATCCGTCGAGCACGTCGTCGTCACCCACACTCACCCCGACCACGTCGGCGCGGTCGCGGCGTACGCGGCCGAGACCGAGGCGACGGTGTGGGCGCGGTACGGCCGCACCGACCGGTTTCGCGAGGCGACGGGAATCGAACCCGACCGCGAGTTCGCCCCCGGAGCGACGATTCCCGTCGGCGACGAGCGGGTGCGCGTCCTCGACGCCCCGGGACACGCCCCGGACCACCTCGCCTTCGAGGCCGGTGCGGACGGTCCGATCGTGTGTGGCGACTGTGCCGTCTGTGAGGGCAGCGTCGTCGTCGGCGCCCCCGAGGGCGACCTGCGGGCGTACCTGACGACGCTGCGTCGGCTCCGGGCGATCGACCCCCCGACGCTGTACCCGGGTCACGGGCCCGTCATCGAGACTCCCCGGGAGACCCTCGAGCGGCTCATCGCCCACCGGAACCGCCGCGAGCGACGGATCCGCGAGGCGGTCGAGGACGGCGCGAGCGCGCTACCGGAGATCCTCGAGGCGGCCTACGAGAAGGACCTCTCGGGCGTTCGCGACCTCGCGCGGGCGACGGTTCGGGCCCACCTCGAGAAGCTCGCCGTCGAGGGGCGGATCGAGTGGGACGGCGAGCGCGCCGCGATCCCCGAGGCGGGCGTCACTCGCTCGAGGTGAACTGGAACTCGAAGCTGAGCTGCTCCTCCAGTTTGACCCGGACGCCGCCGAACTCCTCGGCGATCTGCTTTTGGGCTTCCGAGCTCGGTTCGACGGTGAACGAGACACTGTTGTGGTTCGCGTTGTACTCGATCCCGCTGACGGTCACGTCGAAGGCGAACAGCTCCGGAACCTCCGTCCGGAGGCGATCCCGGACGTGATCGATCTCGGTCTGAACGTCGGCCATCTCCTCGTTGAGCGTTGCCATGCGGTACCGTAGGCCGCGGTCGATCCTAACGGTTCGTTCTCGCTCGAGACGACACTCCGATCCGCCGACGGGTGTTCCGGCTCCAAGCGACTCGCTTTTGCCCCTCGAGGCGTACGAACGGGTGTGCAATCGCTGGAGGCCGAACTCGAGTCCGCCCGCGAGCTCGCGATCGACGACCTGGCCGACGCCATCGAGTCCATCGGCTTCGAGTGTACCCGGTGTGGCGCCTGCTGTACGGGCCACGGCGAGGAGGAACACACGGCGACGGTGTTCCCCGACGAGGTCCGTCGGCTCGAGGACGCCGAGGCCGCCGCCATCGGGAGCGACGGGGGCGAGGACGACGCGGTGCCAGACGCCGAGGACCGCGAGTGGCGCGACGTCGCCCGACCGATGCCCTACGGGCTCACCGAGGGCGCGGACGGCCTCGAGGGCGAGACCTTCGAGTGGGCGTTGCAGACCGACGGCTGCGGCGACTGCGCGTTCTACGCCGAGGACGAGGCCGGCGTCGGCGCCTGCACCGTCCACGAGGACCGCCCGCTGATCTGTCGCACGTACCCCTTCAGCGTCGCGCTCGCGGGCACGAGCCAGCCGATGGGCGAGGCCGTCGACGAGGAGGGCGTCGTCCGCGCCCACGAGTGCGAGGGGCTCGGCCGGGAGATCGCCCGCGAGGACGCCGAGGAACTCGCCCGCGCCCTGAAAGAGCGCGCGGTTCGAGAGCTCGAGGAGGCGATCGGCGTCCGGGACGCCTACGAGCCCGCCGACCCCGGGCCGGGTGAGGTCGTCGTCCACGACTCCGAGGGCGCCAAAGGGATCGACGGGACGCCCCTCGAGGACTGACGCCGCGAGCGCGTTCGAGACCGACAGGACTTTGCGGCGACCGGGGTATCCGTGGCTATGGACATCGACTGGGACGCGATCAGCCACGTCACCAAGGTCGATCCGGCGAAACCCCTCCCGTCGGATCTCGGCGCGCTCGAGGGGACCGATCTGGTGCTCGTCGGCGGCTCGGACGGCGTCACCGAGGCCAACAGCCTCACGGCGATCGAGCGCGTCGCCGACTCGTTTCCGTCGCTGCCGGTCTGGCAGGAACCGTACAGCTCCTCGCACGTCTCCCGGGAGACCGTCGAGGCGGCCGACGCCGTCTCGATCCCCGCCGTCTACAACGGGGATCGGGAGCACTTCGTGGGCAAACACCTCGAGCTGTTCACCGAGGTCGGAAAGAAACCCGACGAGCTGCTGGGCTCGAGCGTTCCGCTGGTCGGCGAGTTGATCGCCTCGAAGGGCGTCGACGTGGTCACCGAACTCGCCGACAAGCTCGTCGGCGAGGGGTACGTCGTCCAGCACCTCGCGTCGACGGCCGCGGCCGTCTCCGGGGTCGAGACGGCCTACTCCCCCGACGAGGTCGCCGGCGCCGCCCTCGCGACCGAGTCGTTCTACGGCTTTCCGATCTTCTACGTCGAGTACTCTGGCACCTACGGCGGAACGGCGGACGTCGAGACGGCCGCGCGGTACCTGGAGGAGACGACGCTGCTGTACGGCGGCGGGATCGACAGCGCCGAGAAGACCCGCGAGATCCTCGAGGCCGGTGCGGACGCCGTCGTGGTCGGGGACTGTTTCCACGACGATCCCGAGACGTTCCGGGAGACGATCCCGCGGTAGGCGCTTCGGGCCCGCGGCCGATCTGACGCGACTTCCTCGGTGCCGATCGTTCTACTCGCCGTCCGAAATCATAACAAAAATAAAATCCGTTCGACTATCGAGCCAGTATGGGCTCGCTTTCTTCGTACCCGCAACTGGCCGGAGAGCTCTTCGAGACCGTCCAGCTGTCGCGGACGCTCGAGGACTCGAAGACGTTCGTCGACGCGATCCCCGAGGACGAAAGCGACGCGATCAGGGAGCGTTTCGAGCGGCGACGCGGCGAGCCCGACTTCGACCTCGAGACCTTTCTTTCGGATGTGTTCGCCCTCCCCGAGGATCCCGTCATCGCCGCCGATCCCTCCCGGCTCTCGATGGAGCGCTACATCGACGAGCTCTGGGAGCACCTGATCAGGGAGCCCGTCGAGGGGGCCGAGAGGAGCACGCTGCTGTCGGTTCCCGGCCGGTACGTCGTCCCCGGCGGGCGGTTTCGGGAGAGCTACTACTGGGATACGTACTTCACCGCGACCGGGCTGGCCGTCACCGGACGGCTCGACCTCATCGACGAACTCGCGGAGAACTACGCGGCGCTTATCGAACGGTACGGCTGCGTCCCCAACGGGAACCGCATCTACTACTCGAGTCGATCGAACCCGCCGATGTTCTGTCACCTCCTCGATATCCTCGAGAGCGAGCGCGGGTTCGAGGCGGTCCGGCCGTACCTGCCGGCGCTGCGCCGCGAGTACGAGTTCTGGATGGACGGGCGAAACGACATCGCCGAGGACGACCGCGCCGTCCGACGCGTCGTTCACACCGACGACGGGCCGCTGAACCGGTACTGGGACGACCGTGCGGCCCCGCGCGAGGAATCGTACTGCGAGGACGTCGCCCTCGCGGAGACGACCGATCGACCCGACCGGGAGCTCTACCGGGACGTCCGGGCGGCCTGCGAGTCGGGCTGGGACTTCAGCAGCCGGTGGCTCGCCGGCGACGAACTGGCGACGATCCGGACGACCGAACTGCTCCCGGTCGACCTGAACGCCCTCTGTTATGCCCTGGAGCGAACCCTCTCGCGGTGGGAGCGGACCCGCGGGAACCCCGACGCCGCCGACCGGTACGCCCGCGCCGCGGGGCGACGACGGCGGGCGATCGACGCCCGCTGCTGGGACGACGACGCGGGCTTCTATTTCGACTACTGCTGGACCGAAGGGAGACGGACGGACAGCTGGTCGCTCGCCGGGGCGGTGCCGCTGTTTTGCGGGCTGGCGACCGACGACCAGGCGGCCGCGGTCGCCGCTCACCTCGAGGAGCGCTTTCTCCACCCCGGCGGGCTGGTGACGACGCTGACCGAGTCGGGCGAGCAGTGGGACTACCCGAACGGGTGGGCGCCGCTGCACTGGATGGCCGTCGTGGGGCTTCGCCAGTACGGGTACGACGAGCTCGCGGAGACGATCGCGGGCCGCTGGCTCGACCTCAACCGCGAGGTCTTCGACCGTAGCGGGTTGATGCTCGAAAAGTACGACGTCGCCGGGGGCTCCGGCGCCGGCGGGGGCGGCGAGTATCCGCTCCAGTTCGGCTTCGGCTGGACGAACGGCGTCGCGCTGGCGCTCCCGGCGTTGTTCTACTGAGCGACGCCGCTCGCGGCTCGGCCGCTTTCGGGGCGTCCCGACGGCTCGAGCGGTCCGTGTACGACGGGAAGAACCGGCGCGATCTCTCGATCGCGCGGCCTCTCAGAACGTGTCCTCGATGATCTCGCCGACGGCGAAGTTCGACTTGACCTCGGTGATCTCGACCTTGACGCGTTCGCCGACCTCGGCGCCGGGGACGATGATCACGTACCCGCGCTCGACGCGGGCGATGCCGTCGCCCTGCTTGCCGATGTCCTCGATCTCGACGTAGCGGGTCTCGTCGACGTCGACCGGGGGCTGGGGCTCCGACGGCGCGGTCTGGGGCTGGGACGCCGAACTCGAGGCGTCCTCGGTTGCTTCATCACGAGAGATGAGCGCGACACGGTAGACGTCGCCGGCGTCGATATCGCCGGTTTCGACTTCCTGTCGTGGCACCTCGATGACGTACCGATCCTCCTCCTCCGAGACTTCCGTACTGAACAAACACAGCAGTTTTTCAGATATTTCCACAGGTAGACCCTCGCGTTTGACTCTGCGCCCCGACCGTAATAGAACTACCGAACGACTACCGTGGTGAGCGGTGTCAGCCAAGGACCGTCAGTCCCCGTCAGTCGGCCCGCTCGAGCGGTCGCGCCGTTGCGAACCCCTCGAGATCGACCTCGCCGCCGAACTCGGCGTCGGCGACCGACTCGTAGGGGCGGTTGACGACAATGTCGCCCGCGGTCGAGCTCCCGATGCCGGGAACGGTCGTGAGTTCGTCCATCGACGCCGCGTTCAGATCCAGCGGGTACGGCACCCCCGTCACCGACCGGTAGCCGTGGTCGACGACCGCGACGTCGGTCGTCTTCCCGAGTTCGCGCTCGCCGGGGATCCCGACCAAGAGCGGATAGGTGCCCAGCTGGCGGCCGAAGGTCTTCCCGTCCTGGTGGTACTCGAGGTGGACGTCCGGGAGGACGGTTCCCGTCGGGGCGACCCGGGCGAGCATCGGGTTGTCGATCTCCTCGCGGACCTGCTGCTTGTAGCGCTTGAAGAGCTTCTTGTGGTCGTTTGCGATCTCCGCGCCCGTCTCGCTCATCTCGGTGCCGTCGAACGACATCACCTGCCGAATGTTCACCCGCCGGAGCATGTACCCCTCGTCGTACACTCGACGGAGAAACTCGAGGTTGCGCTCGTAGGTCTCCTCGCGTTCACCCTTGAGCCCGTGCAGGAGGTTGATCCCGGGCAGGAGCTTGGGAAGGCGCGTCGGGGCGTCCTCGCCCGCGCTCGCGCGGTCGGCGGGCCTCGGATCCCTCGGCCCTCCGGGTCGCCATCCCGCTTCCTCGTTGACGATCCGAACCGCCTCGAAACACTCCTCGGCGGTGACGTTGAGGTTGTTCTCCTCCTGGACGAGCGGGTCGGCCGACTCGAGTCCGAACGCCGCGGTGTCGCCAGGCGTGTTGTGTTCGGCAATGATCCGGATCCCCTCCCGAGACTTCTCGGGCCACTCGACGATCGTGATGGGGTTCATGTTGTCGAGATGCAGCGTCTCGAGGTCGGGCGCGACCTCGCGGATCCCGCCGTACAGCGATCGGAGCGCGTCGGGATTCGGGGCCTCGCCGTCGCCGCCGTAGGCGAGGATGTCGGCCTGGCGGCCGATCCGGAAGTGTTTGACGCCGAGATCGGAGAGGGCGTCGACCTCGCCGACGACCGACGGCGGCGGGCGGAACGTGGGGTTGCCGTAGAGGGGTTCGGTACAGAACGAACACCGGTAGGCACAGCCCCGCGAGGTCTCGAGTTCGGCGATGAGGTACTCGGGGTGGTTGGGGTGCTGTTCGACGATGAAAGCGCCCTCCTGGGCCCACCGCGAGACTTCGTCGACGTCGCGCATCCGGTTGGAAAAGCCCTCGAGACCGCTCTCGACTAAGTCGTGGACGGCGGCCTCGACGTCGCCCTTGGCGACGAAATCGAAGTCCAGATCCTGCCGTTCGGTCTCGGTGGCGCCGGCGTTTTCCTCGCCGACGCCGAACTTGACGGGACCGCCCATCAGGCTCGTCCCGCTTGCGGTCCAGGCGAGCTTTCGCACCTCGTCGGGCTCGGCGGGCGTGCCGCCGACGTACTTTCCGGGGACGGTCATCCCCCCCAGATAGATCAGCAGATCGGCCTCGTCGACGTCGCGCCAGCGGTCGGGCTCGTCGCGCAGGCCGTCGATCGTGTGGTAGGTGATCCGCTCGCGGGGGACCCCCGCGTCGACGAGCGCCCCCGCCGCGTACCGGGGGTACGTCGAGATGTACGGCGGCACCCCGAAGTGGGCGGGTTCGTCGACGTAGCCGTCGACGATCGTCACCGACAGCGTCTCGGGGCCGGTCATGGCCCGGGATAGCGCCTCGAGCGGTAAAACGGTGACTACACGAACGCCCTCGCCGCCCGCCCCGCCCCCGCCCCCGCGGGGGGGGGCCCCCCCCCCCCCCCCCCCCCCCCCCCCGCCCCCCCCCCCCCCCCCCCGCCGCG